>JAGQPC010000466.1 GCA_020426925.1 Planctomycetales bacterium
CGGATCGAGTTGTTCGACGACGAGGTTGAATCGATCCGGCGGTTTGATGTCTCGTCGCAGCGCAGCATCGAGTCGCTCGACGCCTTGGAAGTGACCATTCTGCAGCCCAGCGATTCGGACGTTGGGCACTTCGCCGATTACTTGCCGCCGAACGCCTGGGTGCTGTTGATCGAACCCGAGAAGGCGACGCAAGAAGGCGCGGCCTATTTGAAACGCTTGGATCGAGCGGCCGATTTTCACAGCGTGCCGGAAACCATGCGGCGGCTGGGCGAGTTTTCGTTTGCCACGGCCGGGGCGCTGACGGCCGGTACTCTGGGGGTTACTTGCCGATTGCAGATCGAGTCGGTCGAGCGATTCAGCGGCGATATCGGCCGCGTGCGCGAGGAGCTGGATCGCGTTGGCCAAGGGCATGATGTGATGGTCGTAGCACCGACCGAAGCGGAAGTCGAGCGGCTGACGGAGTTACTGGGCACGTCGGGATTGGCGGCCGCGGGGCGTTTGAGTTTTCCGATCGGCACGCTGAAAACTGGCTTTCGCATGGCGGCCGAGCGGACGATCGTGGTGACGGCCCACGAGTTGTTTCATCGCGGCGAGCTGCGGCGGATGCCACGACGCCGATTGGGCAAAGCGATCGACAGCTTTCTCGATCTGCGCGAAGGGGACTTGGTCGTCCACATCTCGCACGGCATTGGCCGGTATCGCGGATTGCGATTGCTCGAAAAGGAAGGCCGCAAGGAAGAGCATCTCGAACTGGAGTACTTCGGCGGGACGAAGATTTACGTTCCGAGTTCCAAGATCGAGCTTGTGCAGAAGTATGTCGGCGGCACGAAGGCCAAGCCGGTGCTCGCGCACATCGGCGGCAAGGCGTGGGTGCGACAGAAAGAAGCGGCGCTCAAGGCGGTCACCGACTTGGCCGCGGAGATGCTCGAACTGCAAGCGAAACGCGGTGCCCGGCCCGGAATTCGCTTCCCCGACGACACGCCGTGGCAACAGGAATTCGACGCCTCGTTTCCGTATCAAGAGACGCCCGATCAGATCACGGCGATCAGTTCGATCAAAGCGGACATGCAGGATACGAAGCCGATGGATCGTCTTTTGTGCGGCGATGTAGGCTTTGGCAAAACGGAAGTCGCGATTCGGGCAGCGTTCAAGGCGGTCGATGCGGGCTATCAAGTCGCCGTGCTCGTGCCGACGACGGTGCTCGCCGAGCAACATCGGCGGACGTTCAGCGCCCGGATGGCCGAGTTTCCATTCGAGATCGCGTCGCTGTCGCGATTCTGTACTGGCAAGGAACAGAACCAGATCATCGCCCGAACCGCGGAGGGATCGCTCGACATCGTCATCGGCACGCACCGACTGGCATCGCCCGACGTGAACTTTGCCAACCTGGGACTGCTCATCATCGACGAGGAACAGCGGTTTGGCGTCGAGATCAAGGAGCGACTTAAGGCCATTCGCTCGACGGTGGACGTGCTCACGATGACTGCCACGCCGATTCCGCGAACGCTTCACATGTCTCTGACAGGAATTCGAGATATCTCGAATCTGGAGACGCCTCCCGAAGATCGTGTCGCAGTCGAAACGCGAGTCACGCGGTGGAGCGAAAAGCTGATTCGCAACGCGATTTTGCGAGAGTTAAATCGAGGTGGACAAGTTTACTTCGTCCACAATCGGGTCAACGACATCGAAATCGTCGCGGAAAAACTGAAGTTCATCGTCCCCGAAGCGACATTTGGAATCGGACATGGCCAAATGCCGGAAGGACAGCTCGAAAAAGTCATGGTTGGATTCGTCAACCACGATTTCGATGTTCTGCTGGCGACCACGATCGTCGAAAGTGGCCTGGATATTCCAAACGCCAACACGATCTTCATCGACGACGCCCAGCGATACGGTCTGGCGGACCTTCACCAATTGCGTGGGCGAGTCGGACGCTACAAACATCGAGCTTACTGTTATCTGCTCGTCGATCCGGCAAAGACTTTGAACGCGACCGCCGCGCGGAGACTCCGAGCGATCGAAGAATTCAGCGACATGGGCGCCGGATTCTCGATTGCGATGCGAGACTTGGAGATTCGCGGCGCAGGCAACGTGCTCGGCAACCAGCAAAGCGGCCATATCGCGATGGTCGGCTACGAACTGTATTGCCAGCTGCTGGAGACCGCGGTTCGGAAGATGCAGAACCTTCCGGCTCAGATTAAGACCGACGTCACGATCGAACTTCCTGGCGAAGCCTACCTTCCGCGAGAATACGTTTCCGATATGCGGTCGAAAATCGATCTCTATCGGCGGCTAGCGAGAACGGTTGGCGACGAGCGGCTCGAAACGCTCAGATTGGAAATGATCGATCGGTTCGGACCACTGCCTGAACCCGTGCGTCGGATGTTTGACTTCGCGAAGCTCAAAACGGAAGCTGCCGTTTGGCAAATCGATTCCATCTTTTTGGAGCGGCCATACTTAGTCTTCCGCTACACGGATTCGGGGCGAGCAAAGCAGCTGGTGCGCAAGTCGGGCGGCCAGCTTCGCATCGTCGACGAACGTTCCATTTACTTTACACTCAGCAAGACGCAGCTTGAGGATCCAGACGCGATTATTCTCGCCGCAACCACGGCTCTGTCGCTGTAAACCTTTCTGTATGATCGGCCACAGATTGAAAACGCAGGCAGGCAGTCTTCGACCAAACTGCTGTGAAGATCTTTCCATTAAGGTTTGATGAAGATACCATTCGTTCGGCGTAGGTCGAGTTCGGCGTCGCAACAACTTCGGCTTGCTTCCTCTTTAAGGATAGAAACGGGTAGAGGCAGATCCGTTCAATCGTCCGCTCTTGTCGAGCGCATGCAATTGGAAACCTCGGACGCACTCGTGTTCGAAGCCGTTTTTTGTTGCCGTTGAACAATTCGCAGAACATACTGCTGAATTCGATTTTATTTGGAATTTTGGCATCCGGAGTACGTCAAGCATGTCGCGCATTCTTTCATCGCAATATTTCGAATCGAAAGCGAAAACTCGCAAACGTCGACGAAATAGCGTGCGACCTGGAACCTCGGGCTTGGAGCTGCTAGAACCACGCGTCGTGCTGGCCGCCAACCCCATGATTTCAGAATTCCAAGCATCGAACAGCTCAACGATCGCGGATTCTCAAGGAGACTTCGAAGATTGGATTGAAGTTCAGAATTCGAGCTCGGAAGCAATCAATCTTGATGGTTGGTACCTTACCGACGATCCAGATAATCTGACCAAATGGCGATTCCCGGCAGTAACCGTTGGTGCCAACGATGAACTGCTAGTGTTCGCGTCGAACAAAGACCTCACTGATCCGAATAGTGAACTTCACACGAACTTCAGGCTTTCAGCAAACGGGGATTACCTCGCTCTCGTCGAACCCAACGGAACGACGATTTCGCAGGAATTTGCTCCTGAATATCCCGAACAACTGACGGATCAGTCGTATGGTTTGGGGCTGAAGCGAACGACATCGAATTTGGTCGAGTTCGGTGATGCGGCCAAATTCACTGTTCCTACTGGAGTCACCGCTTGGACCACGCTCGAGTATGACGATTCGGCTTGGACCGATGTCAATACGCCGGTCGGATTCGAGCAGACACTCGCAGGGTTCACGATCACCGACGACTTCGCGACGCAAGATCCTGCGTGGACAGTAACGATTCCAGCTGGTGGCACCGGCACGGCAACGTTCAGTGGTGGAAAGCTGAACTTGACCGTACCGGATGGCGACGCGATAGGCGGCGATGGTACGCGTGGCGTTGCGCCAACTGTAACTAGAGCGCTGCCCGCAAACACAAACTCTATGTATGAATTTGAAGCTCGATTCACCGGCGACCAAAACGACGACGGAAGAATCGGCCTCACGGTCATTGACGGCGACACTGGCCTACCGGCGTTCCTCTTCGTCTATGACGGAACTCGATTCCAGATGGAGGACAGCAACGGCGAGCAGATTGCTCGCAAAACCAGTCGCAATCAAGACGTCTATTCGATGCGAGTTGAGTTCGACGAGTCCGACCTTACGTGGGGAGCCTATTACAAATTGGCCGAGACAGACGACTGGTCGATCGTCGGTCGGGGCACTGAGGGCGCAGAATTGCCGTTGATCGGCAGCCCGCAGATCGGATTTGCTTTGGACGGATCCAGTGGAAGCATGGAAGCGGCCGTGGAAAGTTTTCAATTCACAACGCAAGACAGCGAACCGTTGTATGGACCGACGATTATTTCGGATGTCGAGGCCGCAATGGCTGGCAACAACGCCAGCAGCTACTTGCGGTTCCCGTTCGCCGTCGATGGTGATCCCAGCCGCTTCAGTGACATGAATTTGTCGTTCCAAGGTGACGATGGTTTTGTTGCGTTTCTCAATGGCGAAGAAATCGCCACGTACAACGTGCCATTTGGCTACACCTGGGATTCAGCAGCGTCTAGTTCCGTAGGTGAGCGCAGTATTCCGAAGGTCAAGGTCGACGTATCGGCTCACATCTCAAAGCTGCGAACCGGCCAAAACGTTCTCGCCATACAAGCCATGAATTTTGCGGCAGATGACCACGACTTCTATGCCAACGTCAATTTGGCGGCCAGCGAAGTCATCGCCGAGGCGTTCCAGGTGTTTGTATCTCCAACGCCAGGAGAACCAAACGATCTGCCCGCTGCTGGCGCTCCCATTATTAAAACAGCGAACGGAGCATATTTCACCGAACAGACGATCGAAATGGAACTCGCAGAAGCGAATCCGAATTTGGAAATTCGTTACACAACGGACGGAAGCGAACCGGAATCCAATTCGACATTATATGAAGGCCCATTCACGATCACTGCGAGTGCGATGCTGCAAGCGAGAACATTCGACAAGACCGAAACGAAAGGTTTCGAACCGAGCAATGTTGCCAACGGCACGTTCTTTATCCTCGACGAATCATTGCGAGAAGTGTCGTCCAATCTGCCAATCATCGTGCTCGATACGCTCGATGGTTCGCTGCCTGCAACGGGGTCAACAACATTACGTGGCGTGACTGTTATGGCCATCGAAGTGGACCGCACCACTGGTCGCGCCACCATCGTCGACGGCGACATTGACTATATCGGACGTGGCGGAGTGCGCGATCGAGGATCGAGTACGTCTGGCCAGCCAAAGCCCAACATGGCGTTTGAAACGTGGGGAACCGAAGGGACGACTCAAGACGACGATGACGATGTCGGTCTGCTGGGCCTTGCGCCCGAAAGCGATTGGGTGCTTCACGCTCCGTACACGTTCGATCGGTCGTTGATCCATAACCAGTTTGCATTCGACATCAGTAATCAGCTAGGGCAATGGGCTCCGGATTTCCGGCAGGTCGAGGTCTACTTCAACCGGAACGGCGACGCGGTTTCCGATGCCGACTACGGTGGAATCTATGTCTTGATGGAGAAGATCGAACAAGGTAAGGACCGCGTTGACATCGAAGGCATCTCACCAGAAGTAACCGCAACGCCTGAAGAAAATCCAGACTCCAATATCTCGGGTGGTTACATCTGGAAAATCGACCGAACCGACCCAGATGGCGGCTCTTTCAACGTTCCGGCGGTCGTTGGCGATCGTACGCTAAACATCGGAATGAACTGGGTCTACCCGAAAGGTCCTAACGTTCAAACGAACGCAACGAAGGCGACAGAGCAACAAGAACAATGGGTTCAGCAATACTTCGAGGACTTTTCGAGAACGCTTGAGAATCCTGACATCAACGATCCGAACGGCTACATCCAATACGTCGATATCGAAGCGTGGGTGGAGTCCCACTTGGTCAATGTCTTGACGATGAATGTCGATGCGATTCGTTTGAGCGGATATCTCTACAAGGACATGAACGGCAAGATCCAGTACGGTCCTGTTTGGGATTTCGACCGCGCGATGGAATCGAACGACGACCGTGACGACGATCCGCTCGCGTGGCGTGGACAGGGCGGTGACAATGGCACCGACTTCTTCGGAACGCAGGTTACAACCATCAGCGACGGAATGGGGCCGCGTTGGTACAAGCCGCTGTTTGAAGACCCAGGATTTTGGCAGGCGTATGTCGATACTTGGCAAGAACTCCGCCACTCAACGCTTAGCGACGAGAACATTCTCGCGACCATCGACCGGCTGTCAGGGGAACTCACCGAAGCCGCACCTCGCAATTTCGAAAAATGGCGAGGAACCAGTCCGCGTACGACCAGCTTGTACAAGCACAACACTCTGGATGGAACGTGGGAAGGCGAGATCAACAACCTGAAGACATGGTTGCTTGAGCGAGCTCACTTCATGGATTCCAACTTCGCGTCACAGGTCATCGTTTCCGTCGCCGGTGTACGGCAGTCCGACGACGCTACCGGGGTTATTGTATCACCCGGTCAAGGGATCGAAGTTAATTCTGAACCGTTAGTGATTAATAACGACACGGAACTGATTTCAGGCGTGAATGGTGTGGCCGATGCGAAGTTTTTCGTTCCGGTAAATGACGACCTGGGAGAATCATGGACCTCGCTGACGTTTGATGACTCCGCGTGGCAGTCCGGCAAACTTGGTGTCGGCATGGGAGCAACCGATCGCAATGAGTTCGGCGACCACTACACGACTGAATTAGATCCCAGGACGGTCAACCCGGATGCCACAAACGTGTTCATTCGTATTCCATTTACGCTGGACAGCTTGGATGGCGTCGAGCAATTGATCCTGCGAATGAAATACGATGACGGATTCGTTGCCTCGATCAATGGCGAAATCGTTCAAGAAAAGAACATTCGCGACACTCCGTGGGGTTGGAATACACGAGCTACAAACCACGCCAATCCTGATGCCATCGAGTTTGAAGAGTTCAACATCACCGAGCACATCGGCAAGCTTCGAATCGGCGAAAACGTTTTAGCGATTCGCGGTATGAACTCCAGTGCAACAAGCAATGACTTGCTGTTCTTGCCGGGACTAGTCTCACGATTCTTGACGTTTGAACCAAGCCCAAGCGGAAAGATTTACTACACAACCGATGGCACCGACCCACGTGCTCCGGATGGCACCGTGAATGCGTCCGCGACGTTGCTCGCAAAAGGGCAAACGCTGTCATTCGCGTCAAATACGCAGATTGTTGCTCGCAACTTTGACGACTCAGATCGGGGCCGGGAATCGCGTATCGTGCTCACTGATTGGGGCGCTCCGCGAACGATCAATTACCTCGTCAGCCAGCCTCAATTGGCAATTACGGAGATCAATTACAATCCCGTCGGTGCCACCACCGCGGAATTGGCTGTGAACCCGAACTGGAAAGATGGCGACTTCGAGTTCATCGAAATCACTAACGTCGGAACCACGACTGCAGATCTTACGGGCGTGAGAATTGGCGATGGTGCTCGATTCGAATTTGCGCACAGTAACGTAACGTCACTCGCACCGGGTGCATCGACGGTTGTGGTCAGCGACACAGCTGCATTCCAGCAACGTTATGGAAACGCCATTTCCATTGCGGGTGAGTTTGCGGGCGATCTCGACAACAACGGCGAGGACATCGACCTTCGCTCGGGCACCGACGAGGTAATCTTCGGCGTTCGATACAGCGATGCCGATCCGTGGCCAGTTGCTGCAGATGGCGTCGGCGCGACGCTGGAATTGGTCGATCTAAATGTATCGCCGGATCGGAGCAGCAAGTACTACAGCTGGCGAAGCAGCCGCGAGTTCAACGGCACACCTGGATCGCAAGGTGCCGGTGGCGTTGGAGTCGTCATTAACGAAGTGTTTGCTCGACCAAGTGGTAATGATCAGGACCAGATCGAACTATTTAACACCACAGACACCACGATCGACATTAGCGGTTGGTATTTGAGCGATTCCAGCAGTGACCTTCTGAAGTACAAGATTCCAGCCGGAACAGTACTTACTCCTGGAAAGTACACCACATTCAACGAATCGACATTTGGAACGGGCGCCAATTCGTTTGGACTCGGGGCAGACGGTGACAGTGTGTGGCTAGTCCGCGCCGATAAAGATGGCAACATCACCGCGTTCGTTGACAACGTCACGTTTGGTGGCAGCCAAGTCGGAGAGTCGTTCGGTCGGCTTCCGAACGGATCAGGACGACTGGTACCGCTCGATAGCCGCACTTTCGGTAGCGACAACGGCTCGCCGCGGATTGGCCCGCTCGTAATTTCAGAGATCAACTACAACCCTGCCGCTGCGACAGCTGACGCGTTGGCCATCTATCCGGCATTGGACGCGGCCGATTTGGAATTTGTCGAAATACACAATCCTACAGCCGCGGCTGTAACGCTCACCGATTGGCGACTTCGAGGTGGAATTGACTTCAGCTTTGAAGACGGATCCTCGCTTGCCGCAGGCGGCACTTTGGTTATCGTGTCGTTCAACGTCGACAATCCAGAAAACGCCGCTCGAGTTGCTGCGTTCCGCGCCAACTTCGGAATTGGTGACGACGTCACAATTCTAGGAGGTTATGGTGGCCAGCTGAACAACGCCGACGACGAGGTTCGTTTGCTGCAGCCTTCCGCAGATGGCGACAACATCGTTCGATTCCTGTCGGATGAAGTGCTCTACGACGATCTGGCTCCATGGCCAACGAACGCCGACGGAAACGGTGGCTCACTCCAGCGTCGTGAAGCCGACACGCTAGGCACCTTGTCCTCGTCGTGGGTAGGTAATCCTGCAACTCCTGGAACAGCGGTATTTGGAGTTGGTGTCCAAGGCGATTTCGACGGCAATGGTATTGTCGACGCCAACGATATCGATCTGCTGTCCGCTCAAGTGCGAGTTGGCGGTGGGGACCTGGCCTTCGACTTGAACGGTGATGGAGCTGTCAACAATGCCGACCGAGTCGTGTTGGTGAAGAACGTACTCAATACATTCTTCGGCGATTCGAATCTTGACGGTATTTTCAATTCGTCCGACCTGGTGTTTATCTTCGTGGCAGGCGAATACGAAGACGGAGTGCCCAACAACTCGACGTGGGCCGAAGGTGACTGGAACGGCGACGGTGATTTCACGACGCTCGATCTTGTGACCGCATTTCAGGACGGTGGTTATGTTCGTGCGGTTAAGCCGATTGCATCCAATGTTGCCGGAGCCCTGGGCCATTCGGCAACTGACGAGCCAATCACTGTTCAGGTGACCGCCGACGCTGACGTTGCTGAACACATTCAAACACGCAAAGCGGATTTGATAGACGCAGAGTCCATGGACGAAGTATTTGCTGGACACGAAGACCACTGGCAAGCCGACGACATAATCGCCAGCCTTCTTGAGGATGAAGATGAGCTGCTGATGTAGCCACGTCGCTCAGTCAATGCGGGAATCCAGGAAGCGGCACCACTCTGTGTCGCTTCTTTTATGCGCAGATTGTGGCACACATCGATCGCCGGGCACGCTAGAATGATGACCACATTTTCAATTGCATTGGGAGCTTGAAATGGTTGCACGACCAAAGCGGCGTTGTTTGTCTACAAATCTGACCATGGTCACGGAGCGACTTGAAGACCGACGCCTGTTGGCTGTTACGATCGCTCCAACAGAAGCCACCGAAATTGAACTGCGCGAGGCGACTATCGGTTTCGAGCTCACCGAAATCGGCAGTTCACAGCCGAATGTGACGCTCTACTACGGCGATGAAGATGGCGGAACGTCTGCCAACGCGTGGGACAATGTCATCGCGTTTGGAACCTTGGACGTTGGCGCGTACTCGCGACCAATTGCGGGCCTGGCACCGAACACGCAACACTTCGTCAGGGCATTCGCACTTTCGTTCACCGATGGGCCAACCTGGAGCGACGTCGGAACGTTCAGCACACTGCCTCCGCAACCAGCCGTAATCGAAGTGGACGCACTTCGAAATGTCAGTGGTAATTCAGTCGACATTTCGGGGCGACTTGTTGATGACGGTGGCGACTCGCCAGTTGTTCGAGTCTACTTCGACACGACCGATGCAGGCGACGATCCCACCAATTGGTCTGGCTCCTTCGATGTCGGCCTAGTCGAAGCCGCGACGCCCGAATTCTCTGCTCACGTAACCGGTATGTTGCCTGGTACTAGTTATTACGTGCGAGCTGCCGCCGTGAATTCAGCCGGTCCAAATTGGCTACCTAGCGCACAGATTCAGACAGCGGCAATTGCTCCGCTGCGAATCAGTGAATTCATGTCGGCAAACAGCTCGACGTTGCTGACTCGAGTACGAACAGATGTTGAAGCAAGATTCGAACGATCCGAACAAGCGTTCGACTGGATCGAAATTCAAAACGCACTGCCCGAGCCGGTCGACATCAGCGGATACCATCTGACCGACGACCGAGATCAACCGACCAAATGGACGGTGCCCGAAGGAACGGTCATTCCCGCTAGCGGTGCCTTTGTCGTGTACGCCTCTGGATTCGGATTCACCGACCCGCAGCACGATGACAACGAGATGTACCACACAAATTTTCAGATTTCGCGAAGCGGCGAATACCTCGGCATCGCGGATCCCAATGGCAACGTCTTGCACGAAATAGATAACTTTCCCGAGCAGGACTACGACACGTCCTACGGTTACTTTGGCGATGTCCTGGGAACGTTCCGCACGCCCACGCCTGGCGAACCTAATCCGCCTCACGCTCCCGCGATTAGCGACGTATCGCACGTTTGGGAAGACGACGATCCAAGCAAATCTTGGACGGTCTCCGCAAGGTTGACTGAGACTCTCCATCCGCTCGATCAAATCAATCTTACCTACCGAGTGATGTTTGATGAGCCAACGATTATCCCAATGAAGGACGATGGTGCAGGAGTAGACGTCGAAGCAAACGACGGAATCTTCACTGCGACGATTCCTGGCGGGATAGCAGCGCCCGGCCAGATCGTTCGCTATTTTGTCTCTGCGACCGACACCAATGGATCCTTGGGACGAGCACCTCTGTTCGCCAATCCGGAAACGACGGCCGAATACTACGGAACCATGATTCCGAATCCGTCGATCGACACGCAGCTGCCCATTTTGCATCGGTTCGTCGAGGAGCCACGTCGAACCGACAATACGCGAGGGACTCGAGCCAGCGTCTACTACAACGGCGAATTCTACGACAACATCTTCCTGCGTAGTCGCGGCGGCACAGCTCAGAGCTGGCCCAAGAAAGCCTACAAGTTTGAGTTTAACGATGACCAGCACTTCCAGTTCCGGCCTGATTCTCATCGAGTCGACGAGATCAACGTCAATACAACGTACACGGACAAGTCGTACATGCGCGCACGGTTGACTTCCGAGCTGCAAAACGACTCCGGAACTCCTTCGCCAGAGACGTTCCACCTTCGCATGCATCAGAACGGAGAGTTCTTCAGCGTAGCGACTTTCGTTGAGCAACCGGATCGCGATTTCCTTCGTCGTCATGGCATGGACACGGAAGGCTCCTACTACAAAGGCGGCCCCGGTTCCACGTACGTTCGCGCAACGTCCTCGTTCGAAAAGAAGACACGGGACTATGAAGACAGAACGGACATCGAAAACTTTATTCGAGGGCTCAACGTTGATGAAAGCGAAGTCGAGCCTTTCCTGTTCGACAACGTGAATCTACCTGCACAGATCAATTTCATGGCGACGAATGTGATCACGCAGAACATCGATGCGTCAGACAAAAACCATTATCTGTATCGCGACACAAACGGAACCGGTGAATGGCACATGCTGCCGTGGGATCTCGATTTGACCTTCGGTCCCGACGCACTCAACACGAATGTGATTATTGCCGATCAAAACACTCGTGGAGCATCAAATCCCACGGCAGTGCATCCTCTGCTTGGAGGTCGTGAGTTCCCGTTGCACGTCGGCAAGATCAACGTGCTTCTCGACCAACTGGTTAAGAATCCGCGAACCAAAGAGATGTTGTTGCGGCGAAGTCGCACAATGGCAGACGAGTACTTGGGAACGGACTATTTCCAAAACCGGTTGGATGAGCTGGTTGGTCTCATCGGCAAAGACGTCATCGAAGACCGGGAAAAATGGGGATCGCAAGCACACTTCGGTGGGCGCACACTTTCGCTAGAAGATGAGGTCGCGCGAATCAAAGACGAATACCTTGCGCGACG
>JAGQPC010000467.1 GCA_020426925.1 Planctomycetales bacterium
TGTGCGTCAGGTGGGTTTGACGTGGGAGATTCGCCGAGTCCAGGAAACAACTCGCTGGCTGTCCGCCATTGAGGCCAGCCTTCGCGCCAAACCATGGCCTTATGGGGTACTCTTCCTTCGCTCAGCCACGTTCGCATGATATCGGCGGACGCTGGCCCAAATTGTCCTCCTGACGGTGGGCGAACGTACCAAACTGCATGGGGCGCCTCGGCGATAGGGTCTTGGACTACGTTTTTTTCTGGCGGTGGTGGGCTTGTCGATTTTAAAGGCTGCGCGACTTCATCCAGAATCACGGGCATCGTGGCAATGTCGGGGGCGGGACACGCAGCCTCAGCATCTACCCCGGAATTCACGGTTGGAGTGGTCGAAACCGCCGCAGCGGTTCCAGATTCTGTCGACGCTGCGGGAATCTCGAATCTTGCCTGGCAATGTGGGCAGATTCCGCGTTTACCGGCCAGAAACGACTTAACGTTCAATTTGTGGCCGTTTGGACAGCTAAAACGGATTCCCATGGGACGACTCGCTAGTTCAATCTTGATAAGAGATTTGAATCTAGGAATAAGTTACAGCTAATTCGTACGAAAAAGGGGCTTACGATCTACTCTGGTCTAGACTTATAGTATAGGAACCTGGTGGTCTGCGAGAAACACTCACCAGATCCACGACCAAAATTCACCTTAGAAATCTGGGTTGCTAATAACGACTACCTCTTTGTAGCGTATGCGGTTTGGTTGCCGGAATCGATCAACACGGTCAACGTGCTTGAACCGATTGGCCCGGCGAACCCGATAATTCCACCAAGGCGTGGGGTTTTCGACCGAATTTTTCTTGCCGAAACGGTAGCTCCAAGACATCTTTGTTCAGGGGTTTGCGGGCACGGGATTCACCATATACGCGTAGTAGTCGCCCCAAGGAAACACAATGGATCGAACCGAACAGCAAAATCACAGCGAGTACGATGACATCATCGAAATCGCACTCGTCGGCGACCTCACTGACAATGAAGCTGAGCTCACCGATCGGCTTCTTGCAGTTCCGCCAGGCGGCGAATGCGTTCTGTTTATCGACAGCCCAGGCGGCAGCCCTTATTGCGCTATCGCTCTGACGACGTTGATTCGCCTGCGTGGAATTCGAGCGACCGGAATCGTCACCGGCGAATGTTCTTCCGCGACACTTTGGCCTTTCGCTGCGTGCAAGCGTCGGATCGTTACGCCATACAGCGTCATGCTGTTTCATCCCATGAAATGGCAAAGTGAAGAACACGTCGGACTTCAAGAAGCAGCCGAGTGGGCTCGACACTTTGGCACGCTGGAAAAAGACATGGACCGATTGTTGGCAGAAATGTTGGACGTGAACGCCGACCTGCTCGACGATTGGATCAATCCTGGTCGGTACGTGTCAGGCAGAGAATTCTCAGAAGCTGGTTTGGCTGAAATGGTGACGCTTGGCAATGCAGAAACTGTTTTGCGTCGAGGATTCCAACCTGGTGCGAGTGCGAGCGCCAGCTCGAATGGACGTTCGAGCAAAGGACGAAAGCCAACACCAGCTGTTGACCCGACGCCAGAAACTGCACGCGCGACAACGACCTAGTCAGCCTGAATGGATTCTCACGGTGGCAGCTGCGAGCTACCGCAGTGAGATGCTCGTTTCTCGTATCGTGCGGATGACGACTGCAGCACTGGATGCAATTGCCGCCACGGCAAGGCTAAGCGGAACTATCGTCCAAGTGACGATCTGAAAGTTTCTTGCAAGTTCCCACGGCAATTCTACGACGCCGGCGACGGCATAGCAGCAAATTCCGCCGATCACGATTCCTGCTGCGACATGCTTGAACTGATTCGCAACCACCAGCATCACGATATCGGTTGGAGTCGCCCCGCAACACATGCGGATGGCTAGTTCTCTTGATCGTTGAGCGACAGAAAAGCAAGTTGTCAGCACGATCCCTGCCAAGGCCAGCACGGTACCGACAACCGCCAGCGCCGACAGCAAAACCGAAAAGTACCGACTGTTCGACTGTGATTGGGCCAGTATCTGATCCATGGTCGCCACGTGCGTGATGTTGGCATCGATATCGGCGTTGTAGACGATCTCGCGAACGGGATTTGCAAACAACATCGGATCGTCGTTTGCTGTCTCGGTAATCAAGACGATGTGCGGTTGGGGAAACAGTTTTTCCGGGTAATAGATGTCAATTACTGGCGGTCGATCGAGTCCCTCGCTGAGCACGTCACCGACGACGCCAATGACTTCCAGCCATTGCCCGGCTGCGAAAGTCTTGATGCGACGCCCAATCGGATCTTCATTCGGCCAACAGTGATCAGCCATCGTCTTGTTGACCACTACGACTTTTGTATCACCGATTTCGCCAACACCATCGTTGGGATTGAACGTGCGGCCTCGCAGGATAGGGATTCCCATCGTGGCGAAATAGTCGTCTGTGATCACTCGAATATATGCGTCTGGCGTATCACGTTGCCGGAGAAGTGGTTTGCCTTCGACGATGACGTGGCTGTCGATCTTGTTTCTGCCCATCGGCATTCCTTGGATCGCAGCCACATTAGCGACTCCAGGCAGCTCTCGCACTCCGTCCATAACTTGATGGCAGAACAACGTATTATGAATCCATTCGTGCTTTGCTTCCGGCAAGCGAATGGTCATTGTCAGCCGGTTACTCGATTCGAAACCAGGATCGGTTTGCATCGTTTGTCGCATTCTTGCGAGCAGTAGCCCGGTAGACACCAAAAGCACGTACGAAGCTGCGACTCCGAACACAACCATGCCGCTCAACATGGCGAGTGTTCGCACGGACCGCGTCGCGGTCCGCGATGTCACGTGTAATTGTGACGCTAGGTTTTGCGTTAGCATGCGGTACAATGGCCAAAGCGTGAACACCACACAACAGAGCATAACGACTATGGTCGACACGAACACGACGTGAAGATCCGGCGTCAAGCCGTCAGTTATGGGAAGATCGGGCGGCGCCAGAGCGCACAGCAAATCAATGAGCCATCGAGTCACAAGAAGCGAACACGCGAACGAAGCAAGAGACAGCACCGTGCCTTCCGCAAAAGTCTGCTGAATCAAACGCTGCGGACTGGCGCCCAACGCGGAACTAATTGCAAGTTCCGATTCACGACGGCTCGCGCGAATCAACAACAAGTGGGCTGCACCTCCGCACGCAAGGAGCATGACCAGCAATGACGCACCGAACGACGCTTTTAGCATGGTTTCTGAACGTCGATAAACGAATCGTCGTAGTGGCACAAGATTGACGTACCATCCCTGATTCGATTCAGGGTAATCGGTTGCCAGTCGACTCGCGATGATGTCCATTTCTGCTTGAGCGTCTTCAAGTGAAACTCCATCTTTCAATCTGCCGACAACATCGTGCGACCGGAAGTCTCGCCAAATCGCTCCGCTAAAATCCAGCGGCATGCAAAAGTCGATCTTGCTGTTTGGACCGTAGCCGTTTGAGTTAAACAGCCACGAGCTCGACGGCAAGTACCGCATATCTTCGGGTAGCAAACCGATCAGTTCATAACCTCGGCTGCCCTGCGTTGGCCAGGTTAACCAACTGTTGATCGATATGGCACTTCCAATTGCCGACATGTCGGCGTTGAGATGATCTCGCCACAGATCCGGCGAAAGCATGAGCTGCTGCAAATTTCCTGCGCCAAACGTTTCGTCGAGCGTCATGCCCAGTGATGGTTTCGCTCTTAAGATGGCAAAGAATCGATTCGAAACTCGAAAACCGACCATCGGTTGGTAACGATCTTCCACGGATAAATCGAGCTGCGTTAGTTGGTAAGCGGCTAAGTCCATAGTTCTGCACTGCGACTGCCAGTCCAGGAATTCTGCTAACGATGTTTGCGCGTCCTGCTTATTTTCCAATGGGGAATACGTGCGAATCATCACCAAACGATCCGCGTCGTGAAATGGCAGCGGTTTCAAGATCACCAGATTGAGAATCGAGTAGACACCTACGACGGCCGAGATTCCGATCGTTAGGCAGAGGACGACTGCCGACGTGAAACGCCAATCACGCACGATGCGATGACAGGCAAGTCTCAAATCGTCCAACAGCGAAGTCACGACACGATGTCTCCCACGAGTTTTCCGTCCAGGAGCTGCACGTGTCGGTTAGTGCGTCGAGCGTGCGCCGCATCGTGGGACACCAAACAAATCGTCGTGCCGTCCGCGTTGATTTCTGTGAGAATCTGCATGACCGCATCGCCGGTTTTGGAATCCAGATTCCCGGTCGGCTCATCGGCGAGTAACAGCGGTGGCTCGCCGACGATTGCTCGTGCGACGGCGACTCTTTGTTTTTGGCCTCCCGAAAGCTGCGACGGATAGTGGGAAACGCGGTTGGACATGTCGACTCGATCGAGAACTTCTCGAGCACGATTCTCTCGAGCCGCACGATCGATTCCGCGGTAGAGCAGCGGCATCGCCACATTGTTCAGGACGGTTTGGTCACCAATCAGGTGAAAGTCTTGAAAAACGAATCCGATAAGTTGATTTCGCAATCGAGCTCGCTTAGTCAATCCTAGCCTCGACGCGTTTTCTCCTGCGATGCTGTACGTGCCGGACGTCGGGATCTCGATGAGGCCCAAGATCGACAGCAGAGTCGTTTTTCCGCAACCGGACGGTCCGGTAATGGAAACGTACTCGCCGCGATTGACGTTTAGGTTGAACTCCGAAATCGCGTGCGTTTCGAGCTCTGCTGTTTCGAAGATCTTTGACACGCCTTGCAGTTCAATTAATGGGTCTTGCGGCGTTGCCATCATCGCCGCCTCATTCAATCAGGATTTTCAATGCGTCTGAATATCGGGACAGATCTGTGAGGATGATTTGATCGCCTTCGTCCAGACCGTCCAAAACGACCATTCGACTTGACGAGACGATGCCCACGTTCACAGATGTTCGTACCGCAGATTGCCCGCCGTCAGTCAATCGAAACACTTCGATCGTCGTTTGCGGCATCGCAGCAGCCGGACGCCCAACAGCAAGCACACCTGTGAGCTGATTCACCGTTAACATGCCCGTCACAGACAGATCAGCGCGTGCACTGGTGGGAAGCTCCTCCGTGAACGTGACCTCGACAGACATCGTACCGTTTGACACCTCCGGATCGACCCGAGTTACTCGCCCGCGAACCAATCCGTTATACGTGTCGACGATGGCAAGCTGACCTAGCTCGATAAACCGAACTTGGACTTCAGAAACTCGGAGTTCAGCGTGAAGCTTGTTTGGGTTGATGACTTTCGCCAAGTCTTCGCCGGCTTCAACTTGCTGCCCGACTTCAACAAGAACTTGAGCCAACACTCCATCAATTCCGGCTTGCACGGTCATCGATTCGATTTCAGATTCGGCGTGTGCGAACTTGGATCGAGCGACGGTGATTGCTTCCTCGTGAACCGCCAATTGGTCCGCAATGCTTTCTCGAAAAACGGAGACAGCCGATTCCGCAACTTCGCTCCGCTGCTTCAAACCTGCTGCTTTGATTTTGTTCAACAGCACCTGATGTTGTGAACCCGCGCCTTTTTCGGCTAACGCTTTCGAAACGACGTGCTCTGCTTCCGCTTGTTCTGAATCGGATGTCACGCGAGCGAGTTCCGATTCCAACGCGAGCAATTGGTTTTTCAAAATGGCTCGTTGCGATTTAAGGTTTGCTTCCGCTGCGCCAACGGCCGATTGCGTGTCCGCGACCGCAAGTCTCAAGTCCGGATTCTCCAATCGGAACAGAACCGTTTGCGGCATTACGCTGACACCCGGAAGCAATTCAATCGATTGAACTCGGCCCGGGACTTTTGCGGGCACGAAAATGACGTCGGTCGCTGCGAGTTTCCCAACGCCTCGGAGTTCATGAGTGAACTCGCCAAACGTGACGGTGTCGATCACAATGCTCCGTCGATCGACTGTTGGTAGCGTGTTTGCAAAACGAGAAACACCGGCGTTAAGAGCAACAAGCAACAGCGCCAACACCAAAGCGAATAAACCTCGTTTCGACCAACGAGAAAACCTAGGGCGCCGGAGTTTGTCCATTTTAGTGCCA
>JAGQPC010000468.1 GCA_020426925.1 Planctomycetales bacterium
CGACGTTGTTGATTACGTTTGGAAACGCGCCAGCCTGCTCGTAGTCAAATCGTCCTTCGGAACGATCAACATCGTTTTGTATGACGATTCCGCCCCAGTCACCCGGATCAGGTGAAGTGATCCGTGGATTCGTGTCGATACCGATCGACTCGTCATCGTACGACGTGAAGATAACAGGCAGCTTAGGAGTACCTAAGACTTGGATCGCACCGCCGGATCGATCGATTTCCACGGCGGAACTTCCGACATGGATCGTCGATTGCAGCATCTTAAATACTGCACCCGCGTCGATGACGAGGTTTACGCCTTTGGGCACTTCAAACTCGGAACCGTCTGCGAGCGTTCGGCCACCCGACCGGCCGATCTCGTAGGCGTCGTTATCGCTAATCGTCGAAATGTCGCCGTCCACGCCTCCGTTGCCGACGATTCGCAACGTGTCACCTTCGTTCACGTTTGCGAGTGCTTGTGCAATGTTGTTGTACGGCGAGGCAAGCGATCCGTTGCCGCCACTTGGAGCGGAGTTGTCGACGATGACGGTGTTGGCAGCCGAATCGACTTCCATCCAGAAATTGAATACTCCGCCAGCGACGCCGTCTCCGTCTCCATCAAATGCGACTCCAGTCGCGTCGACGAGAAAATTATCGATCCGAGGACGAAAATCTAAGCGCAGATCGTAGGCACCTTCGGTCAGACCACCGAATCCAGAATTCTCAACGACCGGATCAAAGTCAACGTTGCCCGTCGACGTAACGGCGATGTAATAACTGCCAGCCGGCAATTCCATTTCGATGAACGAGTCACTGCTGAAGTAGTCATCGTTACGCGAGATGATCTCTGGTTCGTCAGTGCCGTTGTCTCGATACAACGTCAGAACAGAATCGAGCAAACTTGAATTGGATTGTCGCTCTGCAATCGTTTCGGCCGTGAACACGCCGGACGTATCCAAGTCGAACCGATAGACGTCAATGTCGTTGCCTTCCGGTCGCCACAAGTGCTGGCCGTGCACAACATCCATCGGCCCGGGGAATACGGGCTCAAACGAAGGACGATTGTTGCTCGCTGCCAACGTAGTACTGACAATGCCAGACATGATCGAGAACGGTTCTAACTCGTCGGTGTGGCCTAGCCCAAGCAAGATTCCGATTTCATTCATTGCAACAGTCATCCAGCTGTGGCGCAGCGGATCGCCGTTTTGCGCTGCAATGACATTTCGCTCATCCAAGGTTTCACCGAAGTTGTCGTCCCACAACTCCAGATTGTCCATGATCGCGATCGGCTGTTCCTCAAAATCGGGATCGGGATGAAGACCAGCAACTCCAAGCACGCCATCTGGTGTGACTGGGATAGCTGGATTCAAAACTCGCATGTCGCCCGTCGCGATGATAAACCCGTCGCTTTCCGTTTCCACAAACCGGACACCCAGATGTTCACTCCACAGATCGAAAATCTCCCGAGCACGCATTTTCTGCGTGTCGGTAATCAAGTTGAACAGCGTATTACCTTGAGAGTCTTTGCCGTAGATCTCCATGAAGTTGTAGGGAATAGCTTGAATTCCGGGGAACGCATCTGCGTCGGCTTGCAGATGACCTTGCAAGCTGATCTCGCGATGCCCGGGCTCATCATTCGAACCAGGAAACTCAATCGGGTACGATTCGCCTGTGCTGATCTCAGACGAGATCACAACGCTGGAGGCAACAGAGCCGATGAAAGTCGACGTGCCGAAACTCGAACCCGGATCGTCATTCGCTGCGAGTTCAATAGGAGCTACCGGAATGTCTTCGCCAGTACCGATACGCAAGCGATACGTTCCTTCGCCCGTCGACAGCTCCGCAAGATCGGCCGCGAACGTCAGCACGGCTTTGTCTGATGCCGCGTCGTAGGAAACATTCGTAGGCGTGTGGATCACATCGTCCGCGTTGGACACGGTTCCGTTCGTGAAGTGCAGCTGATAGAACGAAATGTTTCTTGCCGACGCGACGTTGAGGTCGTCGTTGTTGAAGTAGACTTCGATTTGATTGCGTGCTTGTGACAACGATCCATCTGCCGCTCGGGTAATCGGCTGAGGAACAACCGACACGATTTGCGCACCAAGATCAAGTTTGAACCCAACGGTAGTTCGGTCCGCGCCGGGAACAGCTGGGTTGAAAGTGTCGCCATCGGTATTGCGCAGCGCCGTCAGCCCTTTTCCCGCGTCGTCAATTGCCAAGACTTCGATTTGATATCGATCGTTCGGCAACATTTCAGCGAAGCGAACAATGACTTCATTCGGTCGTAGCGGATCGATTCCGATGTAACCAGGTTCAACGATGACATCCGTCACGCCATCAAATGTTCCGTCAAAGCCAGCTCGAGTAATGCGCACGCCATCAAGCGAACCGGGATCGATTTGCTGAGACTCATTGAAGACCAGAGTCAGTTCGCGAGGAGCGATGTTGCGAACGACTCCTTCCTGCAAGACATCTCCAACGTCCGGCTGAATGGAAATCAACTGCGGTCCATCGACGGCAAGCAACATCCGCGGCTCGAGTGCTTCCGATTGAATTGAGATCGATTTTTGCGAACGATGATTTTTGGCTCGTCTGACGAAGTTCAAGGCAAAACCTTTCGAGGAAACTCGACTGCCCATGTGTTGGACCCTACTCGTTTAATGACTGTTCCGAGGTGAACCGCGAGCATTCAAAAGGACTCGCTACGACTTGTCGTGGCGCAGAAGTGCCGAAGACGATCGGGATGTATTGGTGAGAATAATGCTGCGGCTGAACAGCAATCCACATACCAATGCGAACGTTGTGCGCGGAATATTCAAAAGCCATTTGACCGCACATACTTACGCAATGCGAATGTATTGCGCGCGTTTGTCGCGTTTTAGATCAGCCGACTCAAAATAAACCAGTTACAACGCCGAACCTTTTCGTTCTCTCTAGCGGTTCCGTAATTCTGTTCGTTGATGTTAACTGTTTGTAATAAAGCACTTGTGCAGAAAACGATTATAGTTCAGGTCGGTGCTGTCTCAAGAACCTGCGTTCACTGAAGCTCCCGGTCTTCCCATATTTACAGCCAAAGGAGCATAGATGTGGAATAGAGAACGAAAACGCCAAGAAGACTGAACACTCATGCCGCAGGATCAAGAGAAGTTGCGCTGGCAGGTTGCTGGACCTGCGCGGTCGACAGCACTAGCAAAGTGCTGAGCGGGCAAACCGAATCAGCCGTCCGGCTTAGCAGTGACAGGTAATGCCAGAAACGCGAAGCATCAGTGAGGGACGGATTTAGCAAGAAATCCGCTGGAAGTTATCGCGTCGTCTTGCGTGCTCCCCAATGCCGAGGGCGGATCGCGCCACAGGTGCGACACCGGCATGGCCAAAACAAAAGAGCCAGACCGAACGTAACAATGATCAAAAAAGTTCGGGTAAAAGGATCAACTTCGACATTCGTGTGGTAGTCGTCTCGCCAGCAGCTGCCACAGTAACAAACGAACTCTTTCTTTTTTGTATTCATGCGCGGTTTTAGCTATGCTTGGGGTGCATTTGTATTCCGAACACTAATAATGATTCTGAACGTCGAGAATTCAATCGAAAGTTTCGCCCGTGCAGATCAAAAGCCACCCGTCAAATAGGGAAAACACGAATAAAAGCGAGTTTACCGAATCCTCAAGTTAAACGTGGCAAAATAGCAATAGATGGCGAGAATTACCCGCAAGTCGAATAACATAACCGCTATTTTCGAGATTATCCACTAATTTGCTGGACAGCAGAAGCTAAACTAACCGCCCTCCCTCGGAAGGGTAAAGCCGTCTAAGTAAATGTGACCTCTACAGGTGACACCACTTTTGCCTTCAACCGTTGACGGTCTGTGAAACGGGCGAATAAAATCGCCGTTGAATTTGACGGCTAATCCAAACCTGTTTTTCTGTCTATCTTTCCGCCAATGGCCCATTTGGTCTCCAACGACAGTTCCGCAGTTCGGCATGAACTGACCAAGGCTGAATATGTGCTCGGCCGCCACCCTGATTGCGATATTGTCGTCGATGCTGGGGCAGTAAGCCGGCAACACGCACGATTGTTTCGTGAAGGCCCCAAGTTTTTCGTCGAGGACATGCAAAGCCGGAATGGAACGTACGTCAATGGCCGCATGATCTACGATCGCCACGGGCTCTCGGATGGCGACCAAATCCGCGTATGCGACGTTTCGTTTACTTTTCACCAAGAAACATCGACGCTTGGCAGCAGTCACAACATGACGGTACTGGTCGACGACACAAACGCCCCCACGCACTCCACAGTTTGGTCCAAGCTGGACGTAACTTCGGAGGATAGTCACCTGCGGTTTTCTGCCAGTCCCGAGGCAAAGCTGCAGGCGCTGCTTGAGATTACACGCAGCCTTGGTAAGTCGTTATCGCTTGATCAGGTTCTCCCGCAAGTTCTGAACTCGTTGTTCAAAGTCTTCCTGCAAGCCGATCGAGGATCGATTATTTTACGCGACGACCGAGGCAACTTGATCCCGCGTTGGACGAAAGTTCGCCGAGACACCACCGGCGAAACGATTCGCATCAGCAAGACGATCGTCAATGAAGTCATTTCCTCCAAGCAGGCCATTCTGTCAGCGGACGCAGCAAGCGACGAACGGTTTGACATGAGTGAGAGCATCGCTGACTTTCACATTCGGTCGTTGATTTGTGCTCCACTTGTCGATTCGGACGGTGATGTGTTTGGCGTCATCCAAATCGACACGAAAGACCAGCGTAAACGATTTCGTGAAGAAGATCTTGAAGTTCTTGGTAGCGTTGCCGTGCAGGCCGCAACGGCTATCAACAACGCTCAACTGCACGAACAAGTCGTGCGTCAGAAAGAACTAGAACGAGAACTCGACCTGGCACGCGATGTCCAAACTGGTTTCTTGCCAAAGAGTCGTCCGACTACCGAAGGCTACGAGTTCTTCGATTACTACAAACCGGCCAACCATGTTGGCGGCGATTACTACGACTATTTAGATTTGCCCGATGGTCGGCTTGCGATCGTTGTCGCAGACGTCGTCGGACACGGGATCGCCGCAGCGTTAACAATGTCCAAACTCTCGGCCGCAGTGAAGTTCTCTGTAGGAGTAGGACTCAGCCCCGCTGAAATGCTGCAAACTCTAAATGCAAATCTGACGGAGGCAGAGTTTGACGGCAGATACATCACAGTGTCGATGGCGATATTGGACCCTCGAGAGCACACTGTCACAATTTCTTCCGCCGGCCATGAAGCTCCCATCTGGAAACGGACCGCGGGTAAGACTGGACGCCCCGGAGCCGACATTTCTGGCTATCCGCTGATGGTCGAGGACGAACCGGTCTACGAACAAGCCACCATCGAACTCGCGCCCGGAGACGTCGTTGCATTCTTCACCGATGGCCTCGCCGACGCGATGAACGATTCCGGCGAGCAATTCGGGATGAACCGAGTCGTAAAGCACATGAAAGGTGCCAAGTCCGCAGAGGTCGGCCGCGAAATAATTGCCGATGTCGCAAAATTCGTTGGTGGCAAACCGTCATTCGACGACATGTGCCTGGTCTGCGTCAGCCGAACGAGCTAACGCGATAAAACAGTTCGGTCTTCTTCGTTTGCGGTAACCGCCGAGCTCAGGCATGATTCCTACATCGCAACTGAAAGCCGAGCGATTCACGAACGTTTAGTGTTGGAATAACGTCCATGATAAGAACTACGATCCTGATCGTTTTTGCATCCGCCGCCTATTTCGCGACCAGTTTCGACAGCATCCACGCGCAGTCGCAGTCTCCATCGACTTGGCAGGCCAAAGCACTTCCACGGCTGCAAGCGATTTACGACCGCGGTGAATTTCGCCCAGTCAGCTTTCAGGCTTCGTGGTTGCCGGACAGTACTGGATTTACGGTTGAGGAACTCGATTCGCAGACCAAGACGCCGATGCTGTGGTACTACAACGCTGAAACTGGCGAACGCAGGAAGGTCGAAACGCCTCATGGGCGGCAGGCAGGTCAGGATCGCCTTTCCCCTGACGGAAAACAGCAACTTGAATTTCATAACGGCGACGTGTTTGTACGAAACGTGGACAGTGGTGAGCGGACCCAATTGACGAAGCATGACGCCGAACGCGACATCTCGTATCACGATCCGTCATGGAGCCCCGATGGGCAGCGTATTGTGTTCGTTGAATCAGATTCGACTGAAGTCAGACGACGGTCGGTACTTGTCCCCGGTGACCCCAGTTACCCTGGAGTCAGGGAGGATGTATTTGCCCGGGTCGGTGGAAAGTTGCCGGCGTTGCGAATCGGCGTCGTTGACAGCCGCGGCAAGCAGATTGATTGGCTGCCGATCGAGCAACCGGAACAAGGTTTTTATCTCCATCAAGTCGAGTGGGCCGGCAACTCAGGCGAAGTTCTCGTCGAGATCCAAAGCCGATTTCGTGACAAGCGCCAGCTCTTGTTGGTTTCAACAGACGGCGCGGTAAAACGAATCTTTGACGAAACCAACGAAGCCTGGGCAGTGGGAAGCCACGGAATCAACTCGGGACTGGAGTGGATTCGCGACGGCGAGGCCTTCATTGTGGTCAGCGAAAAAGATGGCTGGCGACACGCATATCTCTGCTCACGCGATGGCATGCGGGAGACCAAGTTGACGATTGGCGAATACGATCTGATCAATCGTGCGGCCATTGATGAAGAAGGCGGCTGGTACTACTTCTACGCTTCGCCCGAAAATGGCACTCAGAAATATCTGCACCGCGTGCCTCTCGACGGTTCGGGAACTCTAGAACGCATCACACCCGCCAATCAGCCAGGCACACACGACTACGACTTTTCGCCGGACTGCAAATGGGCCGTTCATACGTATTCCACGGTTAATTCTCCGCCCGTCGTGGA
>JAGQPC010000469.1 GCA_020426925.1 Planctomycetales bacterium
CCCATTGCGGCAGACCCGCCGAACACAACGATTCGAATTCGCCCGTTCGGTTTAATAGCTTCGGTCTTAATCGCCTGAGGGCTGCGAGCCAGCGCCTCGGGAAAGTAACGCCACGAAAACTTGTAATTGTCTACGAGATGTTCCCCGGACTCGCTGGGAACGATGATGCTGGTTGGAAAGCCTGGTGAAATGACGCGAAAGATAAGCTCCAAGCCGACCAAAGCGATGGTAGGCAGAACCATAACAGCGATCAGACGGAATAGCCAAAGACGTCGCCGGTTCGTCACCCGTTTGCGCACTGGCGTTCCAGGTTTGGCTTTGTTCATTGACGGTCCGTGTTTCAACGAGCGTTACTCTTAATCGCCAACCACAACCGGTGTTTCCTTGTCACCATCCAGAATGTATGGCGGACGAACTTGTTCACCTTGTACGGTTGCGAACGGTCGAACCCAGATGTTACGAAATCGCACGGGGTTGCCGTGGTCTTGAAGAGTAATCGGGCCGGTGGCCGCATGCTTGTTGTACTGCGGCGGTCGGTGAAACGGCGTGTCTCCTTTTAGTTCGAAATGGTTTAAGACCAAAACGCCGTTGTGGAGTGCGGTGATGTACGCCGGTGATTTCAGCGACCCATCGTCGTTGAATCGAGGCGCCGTCCAGATGATGTCGTACGAATTCCATTCTCCTGGCTTTCGCATCGCGTTAACCATTGGAGGAGTCTGTTTGTAGATCGCAGCGGCTTGGCCATCAAAGTACGTTTCGTTGTCGTATGAATCCAGAACTTGCATTTCGTACGTGCCCATCATGAAGATGCCGCTGTTGCCGCGTCCCTGCCCGCTTCCCTTCACTGGCAATGGAGCCGACCATTCGATGTGAATTTGGCAATCGCCGAATTCTGCTTTGGACGTCACGACGCCTTTGCCGGCGATCATCGCACCATCTTCGATGGACCAGTTTTCGCCGTTCTTCCAATTATCCAAACTCGTTCCGTCAAATAGAACCGTCGCGTCTGCTGGCGGTGCTGCATCCGACTTCCCAGGGTCGACGATCGCCGGCTTTTCCCATTTGATCCCGTTAAGATACTCGGCGCTGAACGTAAGTGCAGGTAGTTGAACGACAAGAACGGTGGAAAGAAGGTACCGGAACACCATACGATGGACCTTTCGCGATTGAACTTTCATGGAAGGAATTGTTGGCAGGAAGGCCAGGTATTATCCAGTGAAAGGTATGCAATCGCAACCTGGCAAAAATCACACGCAGCGAGAAAGCTTAGGCAACGGCAGAAGAGATTTTGCCCGTAGGCTCGCGGCTCCGCCCGCGATTGGAGTTGCTGGACTACTGGTGGCTGGTAGACTTTTATCTACCGTTCGCCTGACGCGTTGTACGGCGCTGCACATAGAACCCAGCGGAATATGGCAGTCGACCTGATTTCAAGCTGGTGCCGTAACGGCCGTTAGTTCGCAGTGTCGGCGCGGTCACCTCCGATGACAAATCCGCGATCGGTCGCGTCGTCGATCCATTTGACGCTAAATACAAAACTCTCTCCACCGAGTTCAACTCGAGGTGTGGCACCGACGGTTAGCCCAGGATTCTCGGGAAGCCAAAAAGAGATTCCATCGTTCGAGATATTGAGCACTGACGCGTCGATCTGCTTTCCGCCTATCGTTAGTGTTGCCTTTGCCTCAGCGAGCGGTACTCGGTTTTCGTCTGAACGCCTGGAAGACGAGTCATCATGAGTGGACATGGTATCGGCCTTGGGGATGACAGAATTCTGGGTGAATGTTATCGGGAACCTTGCCTATGGCATTGGGGCAACCGAAGTCGAAGTACCCCTGCGCCGGCTAATGTGCTTTGGCGTCGCGTTTCCATTTTGCTTCGGTCAGGCCGATTTCAAAAAGCGGGTTTTCCGGTTCAAGCTGCACCGCGTGCTCGAGGTCCACAATGGCTTGATTGAACTTGCCGAGCATCGAAAGGGCTTGGCCTCGATTGTAATATGTTTGCGGGACGGCCTCGTTATCCTTGATCTCTTTCGATGTCGTCCGAGCGACGTGAAGCAAATCCTTGTTGAATGATTTCTTTCTGCCAAGCACTTCGTTAATTCGAGCTCGGACGATGTAGGAATCGAGATCGTCCGGAGTGATTTCGATCGCTTTCGAGATTGCGTCGAGCGCTTTGTCGTGCTCGCCGTTGATCATGTTGCTGGCGGCGTCCGTTTTGTACTTCAACGCTTCGATGCTATTGTTCGTGCCCGTCAACTCCTGAACCGCGTCCGTCAATGAAGACTCAATGCTGTCTGCGGCTGGGTGATTTTCTATGGCCACCGGAAATGTTGCCGTGCTGGTATCGTCCTCTTCGGTGCTGGCTTCGGCTTCGCTTGCTGGATCACCGAGTAGTCCCGCATCCAGCGAGTCGCTGCTCGCCTGCTCAAGCGTTGCTATAAGATCCTTGCCGTCAGGCGTTGCAAATAGTACTCCAACCGCGGCGGCACCTGACAGGAGCATGAAGCCAAACATGCCAATCGACGACATTCGTAATTTCCTAGATGAAGTGCCGACAAGCGCGTACGCGAAACTTGCCAGCACGCCTGCGAAGAAAATTCCCAGTCCCCAGCCGATCTTGCTGATCACGCTTTTTTCAGAGTCAATCAGGCAATCAACCAAACTCCACAACGGCTGAACGACCAAAAGTAAAAGTGCAGCGATACCTAGCGGTACAAAGGCCAAAAGTAATACAGTTTCCATGGATTGACGCCTCGACGTATGTTGGCAGACAGACTGGGTCCGATGTTCTTCACAAGCTTAGGTTGCCAAATAGGAACGGAGAACTGACTCGCGTTGTGCGCCGAAGGTGACCTTTGTGTTGGATATTCAGAATGTCCGTGCCGCGGCGACCTACTCGCTCGGCACAAACGACGAGTGGCGCGTTAGCAGCTGCCTAAACTCGTTGGACGGTAACGCGGTTGCGAACAGGTGCCCTTGGTAGATATCGCAATCGATGCTGCGAATGAAATCCAGCTGTTCTTCGGACTCCACGCCTTCGGCTACAACATCGAGCCCAAGTCGATGCGCGAGCGACACGATCGACGCGGCGATGATGCCCTCGCTGGTGTCCGGGATGCCGCGTAGGAACTCGCGATTGATCTTCAGTCGATTTAGGGACAACAGAGCCAGGTGACGCAAAGACGAATGCTCCATGCCAAAATCATCAATGCTAACATGAGCGCCAATATGCCGTAGTTGGTCGATCGTCTGAATTGCCACTTTCAGATCGTCTTTGAACACAGACTCGTTGATTTCCACATCGAGTGTGCTCGCCGGCAGACCGCTCGCCTGCAATGCCGCGACGACATCGTCTACGAAGCCAGGAGCCTTGAATTGACTGTGGCTTACATTGACCGCGAGGCGAAGGCCTTTGTGCCCTTCAAGCTGCCATGCACGCACGTCTTCGCACGCTTTTCGCAGTACCCAGCGGCCAACTTCGACGAGCTGACCGGATGCTTCCAATTGCGGTACAAACCAAATGGGAGCGATGAATTGTCCAGCCTGTTCCCACCGCAACAGTGCCTCAGCACCGATGATTTGGTCTGTGCGAGCATCAATGTGAGCCTGGTAAAAAACAGCAAACTCGTCGCACTGAATCGCTTTCGTTAGCCGTTCATTGAGTCGCTGCTTACGTCTGGTGAATTCTGTCATGCGCGGCTCGTACACCGCGATCCGGTTCTCTTTGTGTTTTGCTTCGTCGACGGCCGATGTGAGTACCGCTAACAACTCATCGACGTTCGCGCAATCGCGAGGGTAAGTCGCAATTCCGATGTCAGCGTCCAGCACCGTCAGCCGACCATCAGCTTCGATGCCGTCACGCAAGGTTGTCAGGAACATGTTTCGCGCCAGCGACATGGCTTCCGTCTCGTCAAACTCTGTACGGATCGCTGTGACCGCAAACTCGTCACCACCAATTCGGTAAACTCGCATTCCGTCTGCTGCAGAATTCTGGAGTCGCTCTCCGGTCTTGCGCAGCACTTCATCGCCAACAGCATGCCCGACGCGCTCGTTAAACGATTTGTAATCTTTTAGGTCGAAGATCCAGACGACAACTACTGCCTCATCGCGATCGGCCTGAGCGATCAACGCGTTGGTGTCTTCCTGGAACTGGTGTCGATTAGGCATGCGAGTGAGTGGATCGATGCCGACGAGCTTATCCAGTTTGCGCGTTCGTTCGCGCAGTTGGTCGGACGTGCCTTCAAGGCTTTGCGCGTAGCGTTCCGTAGTCAATTCAGTAAAGAACGCACAGCCGGTGACCACCACAATGAGCGCTAGGTACGCGACCGTCTTGTCCAGCTCGGTCGGCCCCGGAAGTTGCGGAAGTATGCCTGGGAACACAAAGTCGTTAAGCAGAACGAAGCTGCACGTTATTGCCGCACACCCACACGCCCATCGGGGGCCTAGCAAGAACGACGTTACAAGTACTGCGCACGAAAAGAACATTTGCGTGTACGACAACGCCATGCCACTGAGGATACACTCGGCCATCAGGCCAACTGTAACGAAGACTATGTAGGAAATCGCGGTTCGGCGGTTCTGACAAAGTCCGAGCTTAGCAAGCCACGCGATCATGAATGATCCAACGGCCTCGACCAGGCACACGGTTCCTTCTGGATGTCGCGCTGTGCACAAGTAGTAGATGCCAAACCCTCCCCAGGCGGTCCCGCACACGATCACAATCGGCGCAATCCGAGACAGCCGACTGGTCTCAAAATCGGTTGCGTTTCGCGGATCGGGCATACTGGTACGCCTGTGGTGGCAATTCATGGGGCTTGCAAATGGTACGTCAGAAAAAATGGCTCATTTGTGTTGGTTTTTGGCCACTGCAGATAAACATGGCGCGTCTGTGCATGTCGCTGATACAACCGGGATCACCGGATCATTCGGAAGAACTCTGTTTTCTCGCACCACCGGTAACGCCGAAGGTGCTCCTATTACCCAAGAGCCCGGTTTGCTAGGATGGACGTCAGCCCGGTTCATTGGCCAGTTCCACTTTTTGCCAATGATTGGATACAACTCGGTCGTCGTCCCGCCTTTAGACGGAAAGCAATCGCAACAAATCCGCCTAAAGGCGGGACTACGAACAAAAAATGACGCTGTTCCAGTAGTCTGGCGAGCCGTTTGCTTGCGTCGATTCTGTCTGCTCCTTGATTCGTGAGTTTCTTCCCGTTGACACCCGACACACACACTATCTCATCCACGTATCCGAAACAGGAATCGAAGGGCAATTACGCATTTGTCAGTCTCGGTTGCCCAAAGAATCTTGTCGACAGCGAACGGATGCTCGGTCTGTTGCAGCTTGACGGGTATGACCTCGTCGCCGATCCAGACGGAACCGACTTCGTCATCGTCAACACGTGCGGATTTATCGAGCAGGCTCGGCAAGAGTCGTTCGCAACGATCCGAGAAATGATCGAACTGAAGGAGTCGGGCCGAACCAAAGGAGTGATTGTTTCCGGTTGCCTCGCGGAACGCCAGAAAGAAGACCTGCTGAACGAGTGTCCTCAAATTGACCACTTGGTCGGAGTGTTTGGTCGCGAGGAAATCACCAAAGTCGCTGATCGCTTGGTCGGCGATCTGCAGGAACAGCGGTCTGTTTTTCGGCCCGCTCCTATACGAGCACTTCCCGATCGCGACCGTCTTCGAATAACGCCAAGGCATTTTGCGTATCTGAAAATATCCGAAGGCTGCGACCGTCTGTGCACGTTTTGTGCGATTCCGAAAATGCGAGGCAAACACGCCACAAAGCCCATCGAAGACGTGATTGCCGAAGCGGAAC
>JAGQPC010000470.1 GCA_020426925.1 Planctomycetales bacterium
ATAATCTATTCGGCGACACGAATGTTGCCAACGTTCGCATCGCCGAAAACGGCTCCGTCGAGTTCTTGCATGAATTGCAAGGCGACTGTATCGCCGACGTTCTGGGCTACGTCGAATATCAACCTGAGGAAATGAGCCGCAGGTTGCGAGCGACGGCCGAGGCTGCCGTTCAAGAAGGCGTGATCTCCGTCGCGGAACGGCAAGAATTGCTGCGACTCTACAACGAGAGCATGCGTGGCTACACGTACTACGAAGAGTAGGCGGTGTAGTCGGAGAAATGCCGGTCGGGGTTTGCATTCCAACACGTTTTGATAGTGAAGTTGCTAGACTGCCTTTTCGTTGGGGAAGTTTAGCCGAAGGTTGTTCGATTAGGGATCTTTAGCATTGCAAGATCCACTATAGCAGCGCGCGAAAATCTACAGCGTTCGCGCGAAAACAGCGCTGAATTTGCGCGAGCCGGACGGCAGCCGAAGCGAAGATTACAGAAGACTACAGATTCGAGTTCACCGAACTCCATTGATCGAGCGGCGGAAGAATCCCCATGTCGATCACTTCATCTCTCAGTTTGACCAGATGGCCATAAGACTCAGTCAATTCTGCCAGTTCTTCATCAGTACCCGTCGGAGTCGAATAAGAGACTCCGCCTGTTCCGATTTTTGTTTCCATGGCCATCATGATCTTGGAGAACTGGTCGTTGTCGACATAGGTCCCGGCTGGCCATGGATACTCTTCGCCGGAAATAGCCGACCGAATCATCAGCACCGATTGGTGAGCAGGGCTTTGGAACGAACTACGTCCTCGCAGCTCGATAATGCGTTTGCCGCCTTGGCAAACTCTCTGCTTGATGTCAGCCCACTGTTCGGATGAAAGGGCATCCGTGCCAATCAAATCCGTGAGCGGTTTTCCCTGGACAGCTGCTGTACTGGCAAACACCGCCATTTGTTCGCCGTGGCCTCCGTAAGTTCGACAGTTAGTGACTTCGTCTTGACGAACTCCGAAATGTTGACTCAATGCCGTTTGCAATCGAGTGCTGTCGAGTGCCGCAAGCGTTGCCACACACGAAGGAGCCAACCCCGAGTGCACGAGCACGGTCAATCCTGTGATGTCGGCCGGGTTGAAAATCACGACTGCCAACTTGAGGTCCGGACAAGTCTCCTTGATGTCTTTGCCAAGTTGTGCCGCGATTTCGGCGTTGCCTTTCAACAAGTCTTCGCGAGTCATCCCTTCTTTGCGAGGAGCGCCGCCAGATGAAATAACGTATTTCGCTCCGTCAAGTGCCTCCTTGATGTCCGAAGTCCACGTTGGCGATGCGCCAGGAAACGCACAGTGACAGATCTCTTCGCAAGTGCCTTCCATGCCCTTGGCGAACGGATCGTAGCCACACACGTTTGGCGACAACTGCATCGTCAGAGCAGCTTGCATCATGTTCGAACCAATCGCGCCAGCGGCGCCGAGAATGACAATTTTATCTTCTGTCAAATAAGCCATTGTGATTCCCTTTGCGATTCAACTACGACACCAAACCACGTTGGTTCGACTGCACGATAAAAACGTTTCGTAAAATCGAAGACGGATCATAACGCTTTCACAGCGACCAAGGAACCGGGTGCCGAATCAATTTTTTAATTGCCGCAGTTCCACCATTCCAAAGCCAAAAACACTAGCAATGCCTGCCGATCCGGGATGGACTCAGAAACAAAATCGCGAGTTCATGAGCCTGATGTGCCGTTCCGTCACCACGTGACATAGTGCTACACTGATCTACTCTTCCATTGCCAGCGAACGCCGCTAACCGTGCGAGCCAACAGGCTCATTAGTCGTCGCGTTTGCGATTCAGTTGCTGTTTGTTGAGTTTTCTATATGCGTCGTGATGAGATCCGGAACATTGTCATTATTGCCCACGTCGATCACGGCAAAACGTCATTAGTCGATTGCTTGCTCAGGCAAAGCGGACAGTTTCGCGATGGCCAACTGCAAGGTGATCAGATTCTCGATTCGAATGATCTGGAACGCGAACGCGGGATCACGATCCTGGCAAAGAACATCGCAATCCCCTACGCCGGGTACAAGATCAATGTCATCGACACTCCTGGCCACGCTGATTTTGGAGGTGAGGTCGAGCGAGTCTTACGCATGGCCGATGGAGCGGTTTTGCTGATCGATGCCGCTGAAGGGCCAATGCCGCAGACTCGATTCGTCCTGTCAAAAGCACTCGAATGCGGGCTGAAACCGATCGTGTTGGTTAACAAAATCGATCGGCCCGATTCGCGAGCGCACGAAGTCATCGACGAAATGCTCGACCTGCTTATTGATCTGGGAGCCGACGATGACGTCGTGGATTTTCCCTATCTGTTCGCGTCGGCAAAAGAAGGATACGCGACCGCCGATCCGAACGTGCGAACCGATTCGATGAAGCCGTTGCTCGATATGGTCGTCCAGCACATTCCCGGCCCGGACGTTGAGCTCGATGATCCGTTGCAGATGATGGTCACGACGATCGACTGGTCAGAATACGTCGGACGGATTGCGATTGGTCGAATTCAAGCCGGTCGCATCCGACAAGGTCAGCAGGTTGCGCTGATGCAAGCGAGTGGAGTCGTGAAGACAACGAAGATTTCACAGCTCTACGTGTTCGAGAACCTTGGTCGTACCGAAGTGAAGTCGGCTGAGGCCGGCGACGTGGTCGCTCTCGTTGGTTTAGACAACGTTGAGATCGGTGACACCGTGTGCGATTTGGAACAGCAGCGCGCGATGCCGCGACTGACGGTTGATGAGCCGACTCTAGAGATGATGTTCACGATTAATTCGTCACCGTTCGCTGGCCGCGACGGGAAGTACGTCACGACGCGACAACTGCGAGAGCGTCTCTATCGCGAGCTGGAACGCAATGTTGCTCTGCGCGTGGAACCGATTGAAGGCCGTGAGGCGTTCGCCGTGCGAGGTCGCGGCGTCTTGCATATTTCCGTGTTGATCGAAACGATGCGGCGAGAAGGGTACGAGCTATCGGTTGGCAAGCCACGAGTTATCGTCCGCAATGTCGAAGGCAAAAAGTTCGAACCGTTCGAATCACTCGTCGTCGAAGCGCCTTCGGATAAGCTTGGCCCGGTCATGGAAATGGTCGGCGAGCGGCGAGGCGAAATGCAGGAGATGACGACTCGAGGCGACTACAGCCAAGTGCGGTTCTCGATTCCTGCACGAGGGCTAATCGGCCTCCGCACCAGAATGCTCAACGCGACACAGGGCACCGCCATCATCAACCATCGCTTCGAAGATTACCGAGCACTCGAAGGCGACATTCCTCGGCGAGCAAACGGTGTTCTCGTATCGATGGCGACCGGAACTGCGGTTGCTTTCGGCCTAGACGGCTTGCAGGCTCGAGCGGAATTGTTTGTGGCGCCGGGCGACAGCATTTACGAAGGCATGATCGTCGGCGAAAACAGCCGTTCGAACGACATGACCGTAAATCCCAGCAAAGAAAAGAAGCTCACTAACATCCGCGCCGCGGGCAGCGACGACAACATAATCCTTAAACCACCGCGAGTCATGTCGCTCGAGGCGGCATTGGAATACATCGAAGACGACGAGCTAGTCGAAGTAACGCCAAATTCCATCCGCCTCCGCAAGATAGTCCTCGCCGAAAACCAACGCCGTCGCCTGTCTCGCAACCGTGCGTGACGCTCAACTGATTTCGCGGAACATCGTACGTTCACCGTATTTTGGGTGCAGGGAAGCTTCACCCAACATCGAGCTGTCACTTCACTCGCTCGGTGACGCCTGAACGTCCTTCGCATCGCTTGGATGTAAAAGCTCCGCGTAGCGGGAGAAGCAGGGAGAGAGAGGCGAGAGGGTCTGAGTTTCCTAGTCTGTGAGCCGCTCGGCGTAGATTTTCTCAGTCGACTGGCATGCGTTCAGTTTGAAGCTCGCTTCGGTTCGCCTAAGTGATGATCTAGCCATTTTTGAGCTTGGTTAATGTAGCCTTCTCGGGGCGCGCAATGGCCGTAGTCGGTGTTGTATACCAAGTGTTCTTTCTGCGTCGGATCCAGCAAGCGGAAGTTGTTGAACATCGCTTCTTGCGCCGATTGTGGAAAGATTGCGTCGTACCTGCAATTGACCATCAGCGTGGGAGTGCGGACGTACGGAAAGAAATTGCTCGTTTCCGTCACCGCATTTGCTCGATTGGGCGACGCGCCTCCACAGTGCAAAACGGCAGCTTTGCAGCGATCGTCAATGGAGGTCAGCAACGGCCCCAACATGGCTCCCCAACTGTATCCGTAATACGCGATCTTCGAACTATCTATCAACTCAGGCAGCTGTTCAGCAATGTCCAGTGACCTGCGATAGTCCAACGCGATTCGTTGAATTTCGCAAACGTTGCCGGCCATGTCCTCGGTTCCAAAAGGTCCAATGCCATGTGATTCGCCAACAGGAATGGTGTTGTGGCCAGCGCAGTTGCTCTGAGGCACAATTGCTGCTGCAAAACGGATATCGGCGGCCGCGTACCAGTGGTAGAGCGTTGGCAACATTTTGCCGCGGAACTTGGCATACGCAGACGCTTCGTACCAACTGATTCCGTGAACGGGATGGTTTTCCAAGCCGGCTGGAATGACTCCGTTTGGCCAAGTGCTAGGCGCTGGCTCGCTGGTTACCGGATTGCAAAAACGCTTGATCCCATCTGCGAAGGAAAGCTCCTTGCCGTCTTTAAAAAAGGTGGGCCAATATCCGGGCGATTCATAACCGCCTTGGTCGATGAACTTTTGGAATTCGGCGTTGGTGACTTCGCAACGATCCAAAGTTTGTCGGCTGTCACGCAATTCAAGAATCAGTGGAAGTTGTTCCGCCAAACGTCGTCGCATTTCAAGTTTTCTATTAGCGCTTTGGACGCCGGCGATACTGAAAATCAGCAGGATCAGAACGGCGACGCTCAAGAGCGCGGCGGTCAGATGACGCTGCAAGAACTTGGCTGCAACGTAAAACAGAGAATCGCCGCAAGCACGCAGAGGCAGCTTCGCAAAGTAACGGTCGATATCGGTGTGAAGGTCCTGTGCCGACGAATATCGTCGAGTCGGATCTTTCTGGATGGCCATCATCGCCAGGTTGTCGAGATCGCCCTTTAGAGAACGGACTAGCGCCAGCGGCGAAGTCGATCGCTCCCGCGCGACTGCATGAAGCTGGTTCGATTCGTCATTCCGACTCTCGTCAGCCAAGTGTTCTTTGACGGTCCCATCATTTGTTTTGCGTCTAAGACTTCGACTGGGCGAAAGCGGATCTTCCGAAAGTACGCTATGCGTGACCAGATGCACGGTGTTCCATGACGAAATAGGGGCGACGATCATCCAAAGTGCCTCCGTCCAAGATGCGGCAGATGTTTTCGTGCTGCATTTTGGCCAACAGCTGGCGCTCAAATTTAAACCGCTGTTCCGTCGTGCGAATCGCCCGATCCAGGATCTCCGAATTCGTAACGGGAGGCGGTTTGCTGACTCGTCTGCGGTGGTGGTCAATCATGACTCGCTGCATAGCCCGCACCGCTACCGACAAAAACACCTTGCGGTTCGTTGAGTATCGCTCCAAGACTTCTTCGTCCTGAAATCGAAGCATCGACTGGTGCACCAGGTCTGTCGTTTGAAAATCGTTTTGATTCGTCCTGCGCAGCACGCGACTTGCCGCTCGACGAAGGTCATCGTAGATCAGCTGAAACAACTTGTCTTTGGCATCAGCATCACCCACTGCGGATTGGCCAAGCAGTCGAGTTACGGTTCCTTGTTCGTGTTCGGACGGCACCATCGTCAAATCTTGCGGCGGTTGGAATTCACAAATGAAAAGACTTCCCAAGAATCTTAAACGCAAATTGCGACACAAAACCTGAACGAAACCGCGAGATTCTTTGGGGAAGCGATAGCTTGGCAAAAGTTTTCTCGCTTTTCAACAGAATTGTTTACGGGGTTGCATTGGTCCTTGCGTTTAACGCTGGTGAAGTTGAGAGACAGCACTTTGCTTTCGAGAGAAAGACCCTGGATTCATTTTGTTTGAGGACCAACGCAATGCCAAGTTCGAAACGTCGACGTCAAACGCTGTTGCTGGCGAAGTCTTGTTTGATCGCTGTAGCAGTATTCAGTTCGACAGCTACGCTTCACGCCGCCGGTCACAGCTTTACTGTCGTGTTTGAAAAATCGCCAGCTGTTATGAATTTCAGAACAAGGTTCCACCGGATCGACTTCGAATGCAAAAGTTTTCCTCTACCTTAGCGCGATCGACAGTCGACAACTTGGAGAATTCCCAAAATGACTCGTATTAATCTTTGCGTGTGTGCTGCGATTGCGTCATCCATCGTGGCTGGTTCCGCTTTCGGTGTCACGATTGAATCGACGCCAGGGACTGTCGGTGCAGCAACCGATTTCATGGCTCCTGGCACTGCAACTGTCGGAGCAGACGGTGGCGCCCTTTTTTGGGTCGAATTTGATCCGCTACTAGTGACTGTTCCTGATGCTGGGAATCCCTTCGTTTACACAGCAACGCTCGCCTGGACGCAGGCCGTTGATGTCGGCGGCGTTGTTGTCAATGAAATCGTCCGCGGGCCGAATGGACAAGAAGGCAACTTGGCGGCATTTGGGATCACGCCGACGGTAACTGATTTGGGGCTCTCTTCTGGAGCCAGTTTTCCCGCGCTTCCGTTCGACGTTATCAGTTACCACCTCGAAGTTTCCGGACTGAACCCTGGCGATACTACGCAGTTTCTAAAAATCGGAAGCGGCGGACAAGTTGGAATCGTCCCAGAACCTGCGAGCTATTACGCTGTCGGGATCATCGCAGCTGCTTTTCTACTACGGCGCCGAAGAGCGCAAACTGTTGAATAAAGACTGACACACTCATTGCGGTTCGGCAAAGCTAAACGCGAGCAAGACCTTCTTGATTCGCGCTCAAAACCAAGAATTCCGAACCTGACCGGATCGTCCGGGATATGGCCATTGCTGTGACCGCTGTGACCAGTCCCGAATTCTGAAAACCAGTGCGACGATGAGCCATGCTGGCTGGCAGCTCGTTCTGGTGCGAGCAAATCTTCTTTGACGGTCGGGGTTTTCTAATCGCCGTGCCAGCTGACCGCAGCAAGCTATTGAAACTGTACGTCTCCCCGATCGCCAAATTGGGATCGGACTCCCGTCCGAGCGTCAGTTTTTGGCTCCAGGAACGCGGATTGCTGGAATAATCTTTCGTTCCTTCCAATAATCTTCGCGAAAACGCGATAGGCGAATGTCAAGCTACGCCGCGTTATGAAGTTAGCTGGAATTTGGCTGCTCAGAGAACTAAACTAGACCCTTTGACGTCTTATACTGATGCGAATCGTCCAGGGGGTCCGCTTCACTTGCGTTTCGGAAATTGCCAACTCTGGGTCCCGCTGTCCGATTGGAGATTACGGCATGCGTGCAAGAGTCAATCTCGTGTCTTTGACGCTGATGCTCATTTGTCCTGCTTTCCTGTTTGCTCAGGTTTTCGAGGTGGTTGAACAAGCGCTAGTTGAAGAAGAAGTGGTTGTACAGGACTTCGCAGCCGCGGAAGATCCTTTCGCCGCTCCGGTAGAAGCACCGGCCGATAATGGGGATGCAGGCGAGGATGCACCGGCAGCTGCAGGGGATGAAAAAGCGCCCGTTGCCGCTGCCGCTGCGGAAGCTGTCAAAGCT
>JAGQPC010000471.1 GCA_020426925.1 Planctomycetales bacterium
GGGATCTCTGCCTGATCAGGCAACGCGATCCCCCCCTTGGTCTCGCGTTTCGGCTCGTCTTTACGAACCACCACACGAGCCCCAATAGGTTCGACGTATTCGAATACTTGCTTTTTTTTACGAGTTTTCGCCATCTATTTCCGTGTTGCCTGCTTACTGCTAGAGCGTCGAGTAAACGGAAGGTCTTTAAACCTTTTTTCGCAGCCATCAGGTGAAGTACCTACCGGCCAGAACGTAGATCATTTGATCATTCTAAACATTCGAGATTCTGCGTAAATGCGAGGATGCCAGAGCGATCTTGGGCGATGACTGAAATCCGCCTGCGGTTTTAGCGGGGTCTCGTACTGGATTTAGCCAAAGATCCCTGCTGCAAATCGCCGTAGGTAAGGAAGTTCAGCAACTTCCACTATTTTAAGATGCCGATTGGCGCTCGGACTGAAAGCCACCTCATTTACTCGTTAAATTGCGTAAATTAAGCACAGTTCATCACGCGACACTACGCAAGCGTGAAACGGGGTTGTATTCAACCTGCATTCTGCAAAAATACTCGATTCTCCCGAGGTGATGATTTGATTCATTAGCGCGGTAGATAGAAGTCCATACAGCGGATTAGCAAGTTTCGTAATGGTTCGAACGAAGGTTTCGGATGTCAAATTCAGATACGTTAAATGTAGTTATTCGTGAAGAACGCGGCTCAGGGCAGGTCAAGAAGCTCCGTGCCAGCGGTTGTGTTCCAGCTATTCTTTATGGTCACGGTGGTGAAAACATCGCGCTGTCGATCCAAGCGAGTGCAGTCAACGCGGCCATTCGAAGTGGCGTTCGTGCGTTCGGACTCGCCGGTGGACTGACCGACACCGCTCTGCTTAAAGACGTGCAATGGGACGCTTTCGGGAGCAGCATTCTGCATATTGACTTTTTGCGAGTCGACCCGAATGAGACAGTAGAGTTGTCGGTCCCGATCGAACTGAGAGGCACGTCTCCTGGAACGAAAGAAGGTGGTATCGTCACACAGTTGGCGCATACGTTGCCAGTAATATGTTCGGTTGTCGCGATTCCCGAAAAGCTAAGCGTTAGCATCGGCTCATTGCAGCTGGGGGAATCGATTACGGCTGGTAATGTAAAACTACCCGCTGGCGTGAAGCTGGGAACAGATGAGTCGGTCCCTGTTGTTCAATGTGCAGAGAAGGCGGCTGAGCAAGCACCGGAAGCTGAAGAAGCACATGAAGCGGAGGCAGAAGGCAGTGGCGACGCCTAACAGCGTTCGTCAACGGACCGATGAATGAAGCTTGTCGTTGGGCTGGGCAATCCAGGAAAAAAATACGACAACACTCGACACAACGTCGGGTTTGAGGTACTGGCGGAACTTGGGCGAAGACACCTACAAGGGCTCGTTCAGGCGAAGTTTCAGGGCCAAGTGGCCGATTGTCGTATCGCTGGTGAAAAGGCGATACTACTTTGCCCACAAACTTATATGAACAACAGTGGACGCAGTGTTAAAGCGTGCGTTGACTTTTACAAGATTGAAGTGGCAAATGTGCTGGTTGTCTGCGACGACTTTCATTTGCCGCTGGGCAAGGTCCGGTTCCGTCCACGTGGTTCGTCGGGCGGGCAAAAGGGCTTACAGGACATTTTGACTTTACTGGGTACGGAAGACATTGCTCGATTGAGAGTTGGCATTGGCGAACCCGCAGAGCATTGGAACGTGCCCGATTACGTGCTGAGTAAATTTTCAAAAGCCGAAGCAGCTGACGTTGAAATGATCGTCAAACGCTCGGCCAATGGGGTCGAAGACTGGATTCAGTCTGGGACCGAGTTTTGTATGAACCAATACAATGGGTTGTAAAATGCGAGGGTATAACTTTGCCTGCTAACGTTTACGAATGTTTGTTCTTGTTGGACTCGAATCGATACTCGCGTGATCCCGGTGGGGTCGCTTCGCAGGTTGACGAGTTAATCACAGGTTGCGAAGGCGAAGTGCTCGCCAGTCGACTATGGAGCGAACAAAAGTTGGCTTACGAAGTTAATGGCCATCGCAAGGGAACCTATTGGCTGTCGTATTTTCGTATAGATTCGTCGAAGCTGACGCAGCTCAATCGTGCATGTCAGCTGAATGACAACGTAATCCGCCAGCTTACGCTGAAGGTGGACGATCGACTGGCAGACACGCTTGTTCAACATGCGAAAGGCGAGGGACAGACGCGAGAACCAGCTGAAACAGAAACGGCTGAAGAGGC
>JAGQPC010000472.1 GCA_020426925.1 Planctomycetales bacterium
ACAAGAACAATACTTCTTCTTTCGTGGTCGAGCGGAAGAAGCCAAGCGAGATCTGCTTAAGGGTGAACGTCAACTTCGTTTCTTGATGGGCATCGAAGCGACGGACGGACGAATCATTCGCCCGGTTGATGATCCCACGATGGCTCGCGTCGATTTCGATTGGTATGACATCCTTGCCGAAACGCTGACACGGACTCCCGAGATTCGACGGCAAAAATGGCGGGTTAAAGAACAAGAAATTAGCCTAATGGCTGCGAAGAATAATCTGTTGCCACAGCTGGACGGTGTTGCGCTGCAGCGATTCCTGGGTCTTGGTGATGAACTTTGGCGTGCCGACAGCAACCAACTTCCGTTTGCGGCGGATGGTTCGCAAGCATTCGAAAACATGACAGATGGCGATTATCAAGAATGGCGACTGGCACTCGAATTCAGCATGCCAATCGGAAATCGCCAAGCTAAATTAGCTGTACGCAACAGTCAATGGAACCTGGCCAAAGCAAAAGCCGTTCTGGAAGACTTGGAATTGGAACTGTCGCATTCACTGACTGATGCGGTACAAAACCTGGACGCTTCCTACCAGCTGATGTCCACTGCTGCGATGCAAGGACTTTCGGCGAAAAAGCAAGTTGATGCACTTCGCGCCCAATTTCAAGAAGGAAGCGTGACGCTCGACTTCTTGCTGGACGCGCAGCGACGGCTGTCAGATGCTCAGGTCGCGTTTTATCGAAGCCTGATGCAATACAATCTGTCGATCGTCGAAGTGCACTATCGAAAAGGTTCGCTCGCTGAATACTGCGGTGTCTTGATGCAAGAAGGCGAATGGCCGCAGAAGGCGTACTGGGATGCGAAGATTCGTGCTCGTCAACGCGACGCAAGTTACTATCTGAACTACGGCTACACTCGCCCGAAAGTTATCAGCCGAGGCAAAGTTGCTGAAGATGGTTTGGACGCATCGTTTGATCCAATGGCCTCGACGCCTCTATTCGAGCCATCGGATTCAAGCGAACCCACACCAGCTGACACGGAAAACTTGGAGTTGCTTCCTGGCGGTCCAACCGAAGTACCGGACGTCGATCCTGCCGACACGCCTGGCTCTCCAGCCGACGCAAAGACGCTTGAATCAGTATTAAAGGTCGAAACCGTATCTGCGGAAACGCCAACGAATGCTTCCGACCCAGTTGTCACAGCAAGCAGTTCCGAAGCGTTCGACTGGGGTGCGTTGGAAATCAAATAGCCCAAAGCGACCCGAATCGCAAAGTGATGTTTAGAGTACCGATACGTTGTCGTGACTTGTTATGAATTGCTCTTTAATTGGCACCGCCTCCGCTTCCGTTACGAAAAACGAGACGATATCCACGGCTGGAAAGAGATCTTCACGCGATCGATTTACGCACCCGGCTCCAACGGCTGGAATCTGCTTAGCCGCCAGTAACTGTTTCCATACTCGAACGCGACAGCGTCAACTTCAACGCACGATCTATCCGTCAACGTCCTTGTCTACAGATAGATCGCAATACGTGTTTTCACGTTACACGTCAAGGTTCTTCACGTCGAGCGCATGTTTTTCGATGAATTCTCGACGAGGTTCAACTTTATCACCCATGAGTACACGGAACATTTCGTCCGCTGCTCCGGCATCTTGCATTGTGACTTGCAACAGCGTTCGGTTCTCTGGATCAAGAGTCGTTTCGCGGAGCTCTTCCGCATTCATTTCGCCCAATCCCTTGAAGCGGGTGACTTGCAATCCTTTTTCTCCGGCGGCTCGAACTGCCGGCAACAATCCTCGAAGATCATCAAGTGCAGTTTCGGTTTCACCGCGACGCAGGACGTAACGCGGTTCTTCGATTCCGGTTCTGTCTTCCGGAATCAAGCTTTCAATCGACAAGCCAAACTCTTTCAGTTGGTCGATGCCATTATTGATACTCCGAATTTCATGAAATTCAGTGATCTTGGCAACGCCCTGTCCGTTTTCGACTGTCTTGCCGTTCGTCTCATCCGCTGAACCGTTTGGCGATCCGTTGTCGCTGGCATCGTCTCCTTCTTCTTCTGAGTCATCCGCACCTTCGATGACAAGATCGTTTTCTTCGATGTAGCGGTCCAGGTCCGCTCGAGTGTGAATCCACTCTTCGCGACGATTCACCGCGATTAGATAGACCGGCAGCCTACCCGTTTCCGGATCCATTCGCTCCGCATGATTCTTGAGTGAGATACCACGTCGTTCCAAAATAACGAGCGCATCTTCCATCGTCGAAAGCACGCGGCAGACTTTTTGCATCTGCTCGCTTTCCAGCACTTGGCCACCACCCAAATCCAGCACCGAATCGCCCAAACCTTTTTCGAGCAATTGCGCCCGCATTTCTTCTTCACTTTGGACGTAGTAAGTACTCTTCTTTTGGCGAACTCGGAACAGTGGCGGCTGTGCTACGTAGACGTGTCCTTTCGAAACTAGCTCGTACATTTGTCGGTAGAAAAAGCACAGCAACAACGTACGAATGTGCGATCCGTCAACGTCGGCGTCCGTCATGATGATGATCTTGTTGTAGCGCCGTTTGGAAATGTCTT
>JAGQPC010000473.1 GCA_020426925.1 Planctomycetales bacterium
GATTACCGTTTGCTTGTTGGCCTCTTGAATGTACTCCGGCAGTGGCATCGACATGTACGGAACGTCGGCGTTTGCAGCGTCACAGCCTCGACGTCCTTGCGGAGGGAACTTCGACCAATGGACAACCTGAGCCGCCTCGTCCGCATCGTCGCATTGCGGATACATGATCGCGTTTTCACCGATCTCCAACATGCGGCCCATCCGCAGAAACTCACCCTTTGCCGGCCTTACGACAATGTCCGACGATCCGACTCGCGCCGCAGCAGTCAGCCGCGACGCGGTCTCGACGCTGACACCATGATGTTCCATGTCGAGCCAAATGCCATCGAAGCCCATGAGGCTCGTCATCTCATACAGCGACGGATCTGCAAAGTGCAAGCAGGTGATCAAAACAGGTTCGTTGCGAGAGAGCTTCGAACGAATACGACTTGGTCTCATAATGGGTACTTTCGAATAAGATTGCGGTTGCTTTGTGGACGCGTGCTCGTTGGCCGACTTCATTCGGCCGCTTGCAGCCGAAAACAGTGAAGACGCGTTCTTGACCGAATGAAAACACTGCCATCGGCAATCGCCGGTGAAGCGACAATGCTTTCACCAACTTCGTTTCGAGCAAGTTCTTCGTATGAGGCGTCGTCTTTCAAAACGACGACGTCACCATTTTCGGACGCAAGATAGATTTTTCCGTCGCCCGAAACCGGAGAAGCGTAATAGTCACCGCCTCGGCCGATTCGCTTCGCACGCTGCAAGGAAGATCCGTCTTCAATGTCAAATACTGTCGTGATGCCTCCACTTTTCAAAAGGAACAGACGACCACTCGACACGTACGGCGAAACGACATGATCGGTGTGCTTCGTCTTGTGCTTCCACAAAACGTGCGACTCGGAAACGTCGCCCGTGCCGCCACCTTGAATCGCCATGATGAATTGTTCTGCTGCGGCGTCGCCAAGCGCGTTAAAGTCTTGTCCGGCGAAATTGTCAGGATGTAGAAAGGCGACGTCGAGTTCCCTTCCCTCCAAATAGCCATCTTTGTTGAGATCGCCTCGATCAAACGTTCGTGTGAAAAATGCTTCGGGGACAGGCTGTTTTCCAAGGAATCGTTGGATCTCTTCTTTGTCCAGTCGCCCATCGTTGTTGCCAGCATGCTCGTCACGGTCGACAGCCGCAATCCACTGGTCTGCGATTCCGCTACTCTGCAGAGAAACGTAAATCTTGCCGTCACGGCAAATGGGAGTCGTCTTCATATTGCGAAGAAGCACTTTTGCGAACCATCGCCGGTTCCCATTTGTCGGATCGTACCCGATTAGCATTCCGGTTCCGCCAACAACAATGTCGTCGCGCCCATTGACAGTACTGATCACGGGATGCGAATAGTTGACGGACATGTCTAATCGGTCGTCTTTCCATCGCACGTCACCCGTCACTTTGTCAAACGCGTAGAACGCGGGATTCAAGTCATCGTCTTGGCAAAAGAGAACCATGTCTTTGTACAAAACAGGCGACATCCCCGGGCCCCATTTGAATACAAAAAATGGCGTAGGCAGCTTGCGGTGCCACAAGTCTTGGCCGTTCTTCGCATCGATCGAAAGCAGACCGAGTGTGCTGAAGTAAAAGTAAACTCGATCCGCGTCTGCGGCGGGCGTTGAGCTCGCTTGGCTGTTGATGGCGTGCAGATCTGTGAGCGGCCCAGTCGGCCAGTCGCGGCGCCAAAGCTGTTTACCAGACACAGCATCGAACGCGAACAAGCTGACTTGTTCGCTGCCGGTCATGCCGCTCACGAAGACTCGACCCGCGGCGACGACGGCACTACCAATTCCATCACCAACAGCGGCAGACCACGCCAGGTTTTCCGTCGGAGAGAACGAAACCGGCAGCGACTGAGCCTCTGTAGAAACCCCAGTGCAGTTCGGTCCTCGGAACTGAGGCCAGTCCGCCGCGGCACCTTGCGACACAATGAGGAAGACGACTAGTACCGTCGATGTCAATGAGTGCCGTAGAACCATCGAGTCTCCTTCGTTAATCAGCCAATCGCCTGAACCCGTAATGCTTTACTGGACCTCGCAGCCGACCGTGGACGTCGTTGCATGCAATTGCCGTTGCGAGATCAGAGAACACGACGTCCAACGCTTCTACATATCTATCGATATGGTGATCCTTGTGTGCCAGCGTCAAAGAACAATTTGCCGATGCCAAGAATCCACACTCCAACATACGCGTCGTCATCAAAGTTAGCAGTGCCGCATTGTCCGCGTGATCAAATGCTAATGCAGCCGCCGCTGGACGACCACTGACAACAACCGGCAGATGGTGCTTTTCGCCAAGTTGCTTCCAAGCATTCATCACTCGCAAACCAAGCCGTTTCAAATGAGCGGGCACATCGATTCTCTGCATTTTCTTGATAGAGGCAATGGCTGCGGCGGGTCCGACGCCTTCCGTCCAAAACGTGCTGGAGATAAAAGAACCTTCGCACGCTCGCATCGTTCGGGATCGTCCGATGACGGCACCCATCGGAAATCCATTGCTCATCCCTTTCGCAAACACCGCGATGTCAGGATCAACACCGAACAACCTGTGGGCGCCACCAAGACACAATCGCCAGCCGGACGAGATCTCGTCGAAAATCAGCGCCGCCCCGAGTTTGTCTGCTCGTTCGCGAACCCCTTCCAGGAAACCATCCGCTGGATCGACTCCCCGAGTTGGCTCCATAACGATGGCTGCGAGTTTGCCGTCAGTCGCGCCGATTGCTGCGTCTAACTGATCGAGTCGATTGTACTGAAATGTGGAAACGGTTCCGGCGAGTTCGTTCGGGACACCAACTGGTTCTAGCCCCGGTAGCAGATGAGCGTCAAGTTGCATGGCCGCTGAATTGGTTGCAGTTGATTGCAGATTTGCCGCGAGATACCAATCGTGCCAACCATGATATCCACAGACCGCAAGTTTCGACCGACCAGTCGCGGCACGCGCGATCCGAATCGCAACTGCCATTGCTTCGCCGCCGGAACGAGTAAACCTCGCTTGATCTGCCCACGGGTGAATTTCTGTTAGTAATCTCGCCAACTCAACTTCGTCGGACGTTTGCAACGTCGCCATGCTTCCAAGTTGAATTCGCCGAATGACGGCAGCGTTCACGTCGGGATCTGCAAAACCAAGAATGGTCGACAGGATTCCGCAGTGCGACATATCGATATAGCGTCGACCATCGGAATCGATGACCTCGCAACCAATCGCTTGTTCGTAGTACGCTGGCCAAACATCTGGCGCGAACATTTCAGGACGCTTGGACAGAAGCTGCGTTCCACCGGGAATCACAGTTTTCGCTGTTCGGTAGAGCGACTGCACATCGGGCCTTGTCCGTTCGCGTTCCTCCGCGATGCCTAGCATGTTCTTTGCATTGCTGCCGAATATGTTTTCGACGTCACGATCGATCAGTTTGCGGTTGCGACACGCTTGTCGAAGCGCCAGTAACGATTCAATGCCAACGAGCTGAGGACTCGCCATGGCGTCATTCCAATCGGCATTGTAATCATGCAGCCAATGAAAGCCATCGCCGATCGAAACACAGCGTCCACGCATTTCCGAGACTGGAAAATCGCTGCCATACATCAGCCGCGTTGTACCGAACGCGTCGATGATTGCTTCAAACGCTGCAGCTTCGCAAACGGCCGAAGTGTCAAACCAAACGTTCGCCAAACCACGCAACGAATCGATGCCTTCGACCGTGTGGCTTGCATTGAAGCCACGCGCAGCATGAGCCAGAATCAGCTTCGCGTTTGGATAATCGACGCAGTGCCGCACGATACAATGCTGGTTGCGGGTGTCGGCGAGTGCTCGCGGCAAAACCATGTGCATCATGATCGCCAGCGAATGCTGATTCGCGAGATCCCATGCCCACTCCGGAAGGAATTCGATTTGTTCCGCGTTAAACGTATCCGGCCGATCAGCAAAGACGTGATAAACTTTGAACCCGGCGAAGTTGTGCTTGATCAGGATCGATTCGACCTCGGCCGGATCGTCGTTCGGTCGGATTATCATCAAACCACGACTCTGGCGTCGATCACAAATCGAATCTGCCAGAATTTCATTCGCCGCGACGCAGTCGAGACCTGCGACAGGAAAACCAAAATAAAGCCCATCGGAAGCGACTCGGTCGCCCATCCACTGCCGCATCGATTTGACCAGAGTTTCATGATCAATCGACGGAGGGCCGGCAAAGCTTTGCTCTCGATCACAAACTAAATGCCGCAAGTCGTATAAATGAGCGTGGGCGTCGAACGCGTTAGGCGGCACAAAATCGTACAGCGTTGTACGGAACAGATCGCGATCCGAATCACGGTACGTGACTCGATGCACATCGGCGGCTCTCACGACCGGCTCACGAATCGGCGGAAGCATATCGGTCATTCGTTTGCCCTTGAAACCAGCTCGTCGACGTACGTGTCGAAGAGGCTATCGTCGCGTGCAGCTCGGTTGTTGTATACTCGAGGACCGTGACAATCAAGCTCCTGGAATAGTTGAGATTCGACGCAGCGAATTGTGGTAACGCTCGGTGGGGTGAACGGGCTGACTCGGTGCTTATCCTGGCCGTCTGCAACGAGAGAATGTGAGCCCGAATGCAAATCTTGGCGATAGCAGCCCTGGTTATTGGGCTTGGCATCTCGTTCTTCAATTGGACTACTGCTTTTCGCTCATGCCCGGAGAAACACGTCTCTCCAGTACCGTTACTCGGAGGTGTTCTCGTCACAGTCGGTTTGCTGTCATTTGAAGTGACGCAACGCTTTTGGTGGCTCGGATTGATAATTGACTTGGGAACATTCGGCCTACTAGTCGTTCTGCCGTTTTTGGCCTATCAGGCGTGGCAGCACAGCGATCGAAATGCCGCATACAAATTCACAAATACAACGGATGGCCGAACGGCCAACTTCACACTGTTCAGGAATGGCGACGCATCCATTGACATTTCCTTCGATCCACCACGCGCTCACGGAGATCGTGGTGATCTTGCGGTTCGCATTGGATATTCAGCAAAGTGGTCCGAAGCTGCCGATGGTTTTGACATATTCGATTATGCAGGCGGCCGCCGAATTATGATCAGGCTCTCGTCGGATGATGGCTATCGGGTAACGGAAACGTATCCAGATGGCGATGATCCGACTATCTGTGCCCTCGACGGAATCATCGTTGCACAAGAAATTGGCGAACAAGCAACTTGACCTTCAGGTTTGATTAGAATCGACGAGTCCAAATCAAGTTGCCGATTTGCTCAATCTGCGTCAGTGGATTCGCCTGATTTGAGTTTGCTGGGATCGACCGAAATGAAGTCTGTTTACCCAAGGTGATCCGCTCACTACACCAAAGGATTCGGCGATATTGTCACCTCCTCCGCATCTCTGATTGCTGCTGGCGCGCCTTCCCCTTGCAACCATGAGCGACTGATTCATCGCTGAAACATTTTCGTGCTAATCGATTTGATAATTACGGGTGGTAAGGTCGTACCAGGTCCAGAGGGTCGCCGAATGAAATGCTTCACTGTTGAATCCATTACTCGCCTCAGTCACAATGGGTGGTCTGCTAGTACGAATTGTTGAACTACCGACCAGAACTCCATGTATAAATCCAACTTATTGGTCGAGTTACTTGAGGGCCGTCTTTTACTCACTCGATTGGCAGACTTCGTCCCGTTAAGCGATTCGGACGGACTGGCTTTTCAGACCTCGGTGGACGCAACGTTTCCGACGGAAGCAAACTCCGTGGAGTTTGAGTCGGCGATCGATGCCGGTCATGAAATCGCAGCAAGGCTGACCGGAATCGGCGTCGAGGGGAGCATATTCGCGCCGGATGGAAGCATCGTCGCGACGATCGCGGACGGCAGCCCAGCTCGCTTCCCAACAAATCTTAGCGGCGACTACAAGTTTGAAGTTCGCAGACTTTCGAATGAAGCTGGCGAATTTCGACTGCACGCTTTGATGGACGCAGTATTCGCATCCCAAGCGAATGGCGAAGAGCTAGATACTGTGTTCCAGCCTCTTATCGGTAACACAGAAGTCGCAACCGTTCTGCTTGCCGAGGAGGGGCAATCCAACCTGGTCCGGTGACGGCGTGTTGTATAGCACGGACGGAATCGGATGGAAACCATTGATTGGTTATCAAGGTGGCAGCAATGGAGAATGGCGTGCGGTCGAATATCCATTTTCGACCCCGTTCACGTCCGAAGACGGAAGCGACGTTCCGCTACAGCTGCTCTTTCTCCACCAAGGCGACAACGTCGATAGTCGGCGCGCAGTCAAGGATGTCCGTGTGACTGCGAAACGCGAGGAACGTACCGAGCTTTCACTCACGTTGGACGCTGGTGAATACGTTTCGTTCGACATAGACTCCAGAAGGATCAACGTCGAACGCGACGGCAAACCCTTTTCTACAATTACAGGTTCTCACGTCCCCATTCGGAATCTAACCGAAGCGTCGCAGCAGTTAAGACTGATTGCCGATCCGCGGCGTCCTCAATTCGTTTCGATTCTGCGCAATGCACAACACGCTGGTCTGGATGCAGGTGTCGCGGACTCCGTCATTGGAGACACCCAACGCTGGAATTCCTTAGAACTGATCGCTGATCAGAACGGTCGAGCAACGATGGAATTGCTGACAGTTCACGAGGACTTTCCGGATGCACAACCATCCTATTCGCCGTTGCCAGTTGACATCCTAACGGTGATCACGCCGGGAATCACAGCCATCGGGCAACAGACAGAAACGGGTGTCGTTTACGAGTTTGACGTAGAACAAGACGATGCTATTAGAGCTCAGATTTACGACTCGCAGCTAAATCGAACGCCATACCTCGTGCGGTTCGATGGTTTTCGCACCGCTGCCGAACCACCACAGGTAGCTAACTGGCAAACTCAGGAGTTCCCTGAGTCGCTCACGGTTGTGTTCAATGAAGCGATAGCGGGAGATACCGTCGATGGGGCGAACGTTGTCGTGAACGGCTTTACTGCGACCAGTGCGCAGCTCCAATCCGCCAACGCTGTGACCTTCGAATTGGACCCTCGCTCCTATGTCGGTGATCAGTCGAACGTCGCCGCACTGAGGTCCAACGGCAAAATGCAGGGGCTCTTCGGGACGCTCGTCGACGACAGCGAATTTGTATTTGCGTCCGATTTGACACCGCCCCTGCTCGTTTCCACATCCATCGCTAACGGAGATGTTGTTTCTCCACCGCCTTCTGTTTCGCTACGATTCAACGAACCAGTACGACTCGGCACAACAGGAACTCTCATTCGCGGAGAATTGCTGTCGTCGGAACATCTGCTTTCACCGATCGAGGACGACGACCCCAATCTCATCACGATTGAAACCGTTGGTCTATTAGAAGACAACTACCAGCTGCAGTTAAGTGATGGCGGCATCATTGATGAATTTGGCAATCCACATACCGCAATCACGGTTCCGTTTTCTGTGGATTACCCAGGAGTGAGGTCTTTACGGCCGCAGTCGCAGATTGGCTCGCCATTCAGTGTCACGTCGGACTGGATTGTTGGTGCGATACACGGTGCAACCGACGTCGATGAATTTGAAATTGTCGGCAACGCAAGTGGAAATATGTGGCTCGAAGTAGAAACGCTTCAATCACACTCGCTTTCGCTTCACGGCGAATTGAGCGGAGTGCCAACTCGACGTTTGTCCGATGGTACGCTCCTAGCCGGCCCGATTGAAATGCGGACGGGCAACGATTTGCGTTTTTCGCTTGGTGCTGCGGGCGCCACGGGATACCGAGTTCGCGTAGCCAACTTCTTCACCGAGCTCGACGCCGACTCAACGCACGTTATCAGCTCGCCTGTTTGGGAATCCGGCGAATCCGCAGCATACTACGCTGAGGGAACATCGACGCCGACGCCTGGTGCTCCCAGCCGCCTGTTTGCAATCTCCAGGAAGTTGGGGGATTCAAGTCTGCTTGAGTTCGATCCACAGTCCGGGGAAATACTGTCGTCCACCGACGTGCCGGAAAATACGCAACTAACATCACAATTTGGCGATGGGCTCATCATTCGGAACGGGCGTAACCGGCGTCACGCGGCGGTGTTCCATGGCATTTTGGGGAGTTTTTCTCTTTGGGGATACAACTTTTTCATCTGCTGGTCGATTCTAAATTGTGTGTATTGCTCCCACTGGCATGCGAGATGGATGCAGCGTAGTGAGAGCATGCTCTGGGCTCCTTCGATGTTCCAGCTCATGC
>JAGQPC010000474.1 GCA_020426925.1 Planctomycetales bacterium
TCGCCCATCACGGGAAGCTTGAGTTTCCACTTGTCGGAGAACTCTTGTCCGGGCTCGCTCAGGTACAGCTTACGGACCAGGGCAAACAGCCCTGCTGCGCCGGCCGCAACAAAAACTCCGTACTTAATAAAAGCGTCGCTTATGGCGAGCAACATGATTGTCGCGACAGGTAGTCCCGTGCCTTGCCTTTCCAAACGTTCGAACAGCCCTTCAAACTTCGGTACGAAAAAAATGATCAGCAACATCGTGACGGCGATGCCTCCGATCATCAAAAACGTCGGGTAGGCCATCGCGCCTTTGACTCGACTTTTAAGTTCTTCTTGGAGTTCCAGGAATCCGGCTATGTGAGTCAGCGCCTCTTCCAAGAACGCTCCTTCTGATCCAGCACGGACCATGCTGATCGTGAGTTCTGAGAATATTCGGTCGTGCGACGCCATCGCTTCTTCAAGTGATGCTCCTTCGGCGACTCGATCGTGTACATCGGTTAGCACTTCACCCAACACTGGATGAGTTGACTGATCTGCGAGCAATTTCAGGGCGTCAAGCAGTGACACTCCGTTATTCAGCAAATCGGAAAGCTGCGTCAAGCATGTCGCAATCAGCTCTGCGCTCACGCGTCGCCGCCGACTGAGAAAATCACTCAGATTTAACCCAGGAGAACCGGCCGCATCTTTCACCGAAATCGGGAACAGCGACTGATCAACGAGCGCGGTCATTGCATCGCGTTCACTAGCCGCTTGTAGCGAACCAGAAACGTTGCTGCCGTCAAGGCTTCGAGCTGTGTAGGCGAATTCCGGCATGATCCGAGACGTCGAGACTTTTGCTAGTCTGCTTTCGTCACCCGCAATACTTCGTCGATTGTGGTAATTCCCTGCAACACCTTGTCCCATCCGTCGTCTCGCAGCGTGTCCATGCCCGCATCTTGCGCCGCGCGTTTGATAACGTTGGAAGATTTTCGCTCACTTGCCAAATGCCGAATCTCGTCGTTCGTCATGAGCAGTTCGTAAATTCCCATTCGGCCTGAATAGCCGGTGCCACGACACTCGCGGCAGCCAACGGGCTGGAAGATCGAAGTTCCGTTTGCCTGCATTTGATCGATGGGGAAATCTTCGGGCAGTTTGGCGAGTTCAACTTTGGCGGGCTCTCGGCATTCGGGGCATAGGCGACGGACTAGCCGTTGAGCCAACACACCTTCGACTGTGCTGCTCACCAAAAACGGCTCGACGCCCATATCACAAAGTCGCATGAACGCACCTGACGAATCATTCGTGTGCAACGTACTGAACACAAGGTGCCCTGTCAGCGATGCTTGAGTGGCGTTTTCAGCGGTTTCCAAATCGCGAATTTCACCTACGAGAACAACATCAGGATCGTGGCGAAGAATACTGCGGAGGCTGGCGGCGAAGGTGAGACCGACTTTCGAATTCACCTGAATCTGGTTGATCCCTTCCAGCTGATATTCGATCGGGTCTTCCGTCGTGATGATTTTTGTGTCTTCGTTTTTGATCTCGCTGAGCGCACTGTACAGCGTGGTCGTCTTGCCAGAACCGGTTGGTCCAGTAACCAACAAAATGCCGTGCGGCAAACGTATCAGTTGTTGAAACTTGTCGTACACCTGTTGCGACATTCCAATGCCGCGAAGGCTAAAGTGCAAGTTGTCTTTATCGAGCACTCGCATGACGATCCCTTCGCCATGGAGCATCGGGATGACAGAGACTCGAATATCGATCTCGCGACCGGACACTCGAAGCTTGATCCGGCCGTCTTGCGGTACTCTTTTTTCCGCAATGTTCATTTTCGCCATGATCTTCAGGCGACTGATGATTGCGGCGTGGAAGCGATTCATCTCGGGTGGAGTTGCCTGACGCTGCAGGACTCCGTCGATGCGGTAGCGAATCTTGATTCCTGATTCCTGAGCTTCAATGTGTATGTCGCTGGCGCGTGAGTTGACTGCTTCGCCAAGGATTTCGTTGACAAGCCGGACAACCGAGGCTTCTTGCGCCATTTCCGACGCTTCGCTATTGTCAAACTGAACTTCGTCCAGCATCTCGACTTGGTCGTCTGTCTGCGAAAGTAGGTCGTCAATCGTCTCTGCGCCGACACCAAGACGAGACTTGATCAATTTCTCAAGCTCGGTTGATTCGGCGATCACCGGAATGACGTGAACTCCCAGCGTGTTTGCGACGTCATCAAACGCGTTCAAATCGAACGGGTTTGCTGTGGCGACGATCAGCGCCGAACCATCGCGATCGATTGGAAACAGTCCGTAGCGATGAATCAAACGGACGGGAAAACCTTCGACCGCGGCGCCGTTCACTTTTGCCTTAGTGAGATCGATCGTTTCCATTCCCAGTGAATGCGCAATCGCCTGGAGCGCATCAGGCAGCGACTGGAATCCTAAACGAGAAAGTGCTGAGCTCACGCAACCATGCTCAGCGATCGCAGTTTGGGCGATCTGCAGCAAGTTTGCGTCTAGCAATTTGTCAGTACGCGTATCTTGACCGTGTTCGATCGAAGCGTTTGGCATATTGATTTGGCCAAGGGGTGATCGTAATTCGCTCGGCATTTACCAGCCGTGCGACAAGGAGGAAAGGCTGTTCCGTAGGTGGGATGTTAGGTGGGAAATTGCGGCTTAGTTCTTTCCTCGGTGCTAACCGCGATTCGGTCAGCGTAGTGAAGTGCAATTTGCACGTCAAGTTAAGCCTCCGTGGACTGTCAAATGAAAATAACTGGAAGTTTTCATTTGGCGGTGTGCGATTTGTCAATCGACTTGGCTCAACTGCTGCCGAATCGTTAATTTGAATGTACAGTTCGCGACCTGCTTTTTTGTTGATCCACGGATATCACTGCTCTGGGGGGAGACATGCCGAATCGTCTTTTCTGTCATGTTTTTCGTTGCGTATTGCTCTGTTTTTATTGCTGCACTGCCGCATGGTCACAAGAAAGCAGACAAACGCTGCGAGCATTTCCGCCAAAAGATCCCGAGGTGGTTCGAACAACAGTAGTTGGCATTTATGCTGTATTTGGCGTCGCGGCGTTCGGGCTGGTCTTGGCAATCATTGGGCTGGCGAGATACCACTCGCTCCGGTTCTGGCAGCAGCCTGACGTGCCTACATCGCAGGTGCCAAGATCGGTCGATCGAGATCCTTCGTCGACGGCTGCACCGTCCGATGGTGTTGAACGTGAGCGATTTGATCTGGAAACTGACTTCCTAAACTTTGTCGACGAAATCGACTCTAAATTAATGAATGGCCAAGATGAAGCTTAACGATCGGTTCTGGAAATCACTAATTCGGCAACAGTTCGTCACGATGGCGTTGCTGGTAACGCTCACGTCAAACGTCTCTGCAGATGCGATCAGCGATCTAACTGCGTTTTTGAATTCGCACGAGATTTCAGCAGTCGCTGAACAGGATTTCGCAAACGTGAAGCTGTCAAAGTCGGACGCTGAACGCGCGATTGCGGTTCTCAAGAAGAAGCGTTTGGAAACCGTTCGTTCCAATTCAAAGGAAGAACTCAATGCTGGCGAATTGAAGCTTGGCGAACTTCGCATGCCCATTTGGTTCAAGGCATACGGAGAAGCACCGGCGAATGGACATAGTCTTTTCATTTCGATGCACGGCGGAGGGAATGCACCCAAGCGAGTGAACGACCGGCAGTGGGAAAACCAAAAGCAGCTATATGAACCAAGCGAAGGCGTCTACGTCGCGCCGCGGGCTCCCACCGACACGTGGAATCTTTGGCATCAGGGTCACATCGATCAGTTCTACGATCGCTTGATCGAAATCATGGTGGCAACGCAGAACGTGAATCCGGATCGCGTTTACATCATGGGCTACTCAGCCGGCGGTGACGGTGTCTTCCAGCTTGCGCCGAGGATGGCAGACCGATTGGCCGCCGCCGCGATGATGGCCGGACACCCAAATGAAACTAAGCCGGACGGCCTCCGCAACATCGGGTTTGCTCTTTTTATGGGTGGTAAAGACGCAGCGTACAAACGAAATGAAGTTGCGGCTGACTGGAAGGAAAAACTCGCCGAGCTGCGCAAACAGGATCCGGAAGGCTACGAACACGAAGTGACGATCTTTCCCGAATTCGGCCATTGGATGCAACGAAAAGATGCGGTTGGTGTACCTTGGATGGCAAAGTTCAAACGCAAGAACTGGCCAATGAAAATCGTTTGGCTACAAGACGACGTAACGCACGACAGGTTTTATTGGCTTCAGCTACCTGAAAACGAAGTCAAATCGAGGCAGCGAATCGTGGCGACGTGTGACGGCAAAGACTTGACTGTCAGCGGCGAAGTAAAATCGATCACGTTGCTTCTAAACGACGATTTGGTGAACCTCGACGAACCAATCGTCGTAACGCTGAACGGCAAGAAGCAAAAAGCAGCATCCGTTCAGCGAACCATCGGCGTAATCGCTAAATCGGTTGACCGATACGGAGCCGCTCGCCCGGTGCCAACGGCAATGCTAGAAGTTGTGGCTGATTAGCCCGTGACAGAGCGTCCGAAACTTGCGATTGTTCACCTGATTCTTTGGGCGACGGCTTCGTCAGTTTATCTGGCGCTGCTTCGCCAGTACAGCGAGTTCGATCCCAGTCCGCTGGGAACCGCGAAGGCAGTTTCAATCGCGATGTTTGCCGGAGCAGCAATTTCCATCGCGGGCGTGGTTGTCTATCGACCGATCGCGGGAAAAAGATGGCCGACGGCGCCTGGCGAGTGGTTGGGATTCACCGTTGGCGTTTCGTTAGCGGTTGACATCCTGACTCATTGTTTCTGGCCAGCGCGGCCAGCAATACCTCCCGAAGTCGTGATTCGAACAATCGAGTGCCTTGCCACAGTCGTGCCAACATTGAGTCGGCGTCTTGGCTGGAATTGGAAATTGTATTTCATTGCGATGGTTGTCTTTCAGTGCATCGCAGCGGTACTGGGAATCGGAGCCCTGTCAAGCAATCCTGTGGCCGCAGCAAAAACGCTGGCCGGAGTGCGGGTTAGTCTTGCACTGACGATCCCGTTAATTTTCACCATCTGGGAACGGCGAGGCGAATACGGTTGGACTCATTGGGTCGGCGTGTGTTTGAACTCGGTTTGGTGCGCGATTCTGATATATTCGACCTAATGACGACGCCACGAGCCAGCAAGCCGAACGCAATTGCACATGATGTTGTTTCGTCGTTCGTTTGTGTGTTCTTTTTCAGCGTCCTCGTCCTTCAGATTGGTTGTTCGAAAACGCCAACGGTAGCAGGCCGAGTCATCGTAGACGGAAAGCCGATCGCCAACGCTCGAGTGCGGATCAAAGGAACGACGACGCAGATACAATCAGACGCTGATGGCAGGTTCTCGTTGCAAGTAGCCGAAGCCTCGTTGCCGCTGACGGTCACGGCGACGGCTGAAGGATATTTCATTGGAAGTTGCGAGTACGACAAACGATCAAAAAGCGGCGACATCGAACTAAGTCGGCTGCCGGAACACGACAACGAATCGTACGAGTGGGTAAACCCGATTCCAGACGCGGACTCGTCGGACCGATGCGGGAATTGCCATCCCGAAATATTCGAACAGTGGAACTCGGGCGCGCACGCTCAGTCCTTGGAGAACGTACACTTCACGGATCTGTATGCCGGCACGAACCGCCAAACTGAAACGGTTCGTGAAACTTCGTGGAGTCTAGTGCGCGATCGCCCGGAAGGAATCGGAGTGTGTACAAGTTGTCACGCCCCTTCCGCCGAATTGGATCAATTGGCGATCGGTGACATTCGTGATGTTCACGGAGTCGCGAAGCAGGGAGTGCATTGCGACTTTTGTCACAAGGTTGAGTCGGTGTCGACGGAAAACATTGGGATCACTCATGGTCGATTTGCGATGAAACTATTGCGTCCGGAACACGGACAATTGTTTTTTGGGCCGCTCGATGACGTCGATCGTGGCGAAGACGTGTACGCTCCAGATTTTTCAAACAGCGAGTACTGCGCGGCCTGCCATGAAGGAACGCTATTTGGCGTTCACGTTTACGGAACCTATTCAGAGTGGCTGGAAAGTCCGGCTCGTCAATCAGGAAAACACTGCCAAGATTGCCACATGAAACCAGACGGAGCGATGACGAACATTGCTCCGGATTTTGGTGGCATCGAACGAGATCCAGCCACGCTGGCGAGTCACCAGCTGTTCCCAGGCGGGCAGGCAGAAATGTTGTCACGAGCGTTGAACGTTCACGTACAAGTTGGCCAGCCGAATGCCGCAGTTCCCGTCACCGTAACGTTAACGGCAACGAACGTTGGCCATAGAGTGCCGACTGGTTTTGTTGATCGGCATTTGATTTTGATTGTCGAAGGTATCGACGCAGCGGGAAATCCGTTGCCCGCAACTGAAGGTCCGACGTTGACCGGCGTGGCTGGTTCGCTGGCGAACAAGAACGGAAAGCTTTTTGCGAAGCAACTGTTCGGTGAAAATGGTGCGACGCCGGTTCCGTTTTGGGCAGAGGTGTTTGAGCAGCGCGATACGCGGCTATACCCAGAAAAACCGGACGAATCGAGTTTTCGATTTCCGCCCGATTCCGATCAGATTCGTGTACGCGTCATCTATCGACGGTTTTGGGAATCGGTCGAAAAAGAAAAAGGCTGGGCAGATCGATCGATCATTGTTTACGATCAACTGCATCCAGTTCCTCGTTAATCTGCACACGGACTTTTGGATTCGATGACACAAACGTCTACGCCAGATATTGCCGATGCGTCGCAGGCTCAAGCACCTGTCGCATCGCGGACGAAACAGATGGTCATGATTTGCATCTGGGTTGCCGTATTTCGATTCTATCAATTGTGGATCGAAAGATCTTCGATCGCGTCCTGGCAGCAAGGGCTGACTCCCACGTGGGCCTACTGGACGTTCATACCGCTCGCGATTGTCGCCGCCGCCGTTGGAGCAAGAATCGCCGCTCGCAGCTACGGGCACCTCGTGTCGTTTCTATACGGAGTGTTGTTCGGCGTTGGATTCTCATTGCCAATCGGCGCGATACCTGGGATTTTCTTTGGTGGCTTCGCATCGAGTCTCGCTGCGTTCCCGAGGTGGCGTCGAGTAACGTTTTCGGCGGCGAGATCGTTAGCTCGAATTGGCGGCATCGCGTTTTTCGCAGCAGCCATCGTAGGTTTTGCTATATCGACTCGTCGAGGAATCTGGGCACAATCAACCGTTCTGTGGTGCATGGCTGTTTGCAGCCTGCTGCTAATTGTGTTTGCGTTGATCAACGCGTGGCGGTGTTGCCGACCGATTCTTCCAATTCGCGAACAAACCAAAGAATCTCCTGGAGGCGTTTTTTCACTCAGCCTTGCGCAGGTCGCATGGGGATTGAGTAAGTTGTGTTTTTGCGTCGCGTGCGGTTTGTTTTTTCTGTTCGCCGGTTGGATCGTCGGGCTCGAGTTGGACAACTACCGAGTCAGGCGACAGATTGATTCTGGTTTATGGTACATTGCTGGTGCTAGCCCAGTCTCCGAATGGCCGATTTGTGGAATCACAGGCAGTACTGGAAATGCACGGACATGGATTCTTGAGTCCGCGACCGATGAGCAGCTTCGTTTAGTGCGTCGATATGATGATATAGTCAATCTGCTATGTACGTTTGGGCCAGAGGTGACACAGAGCGGAACAGCACACCTCGGCAAGCTGCCGATCTCATACTTATCGCTTTTCACTAGTAACGACGAACTGAACAGCTTTATTCGCGATTTTTCGCAACTTGTTGAACTCGACCTAGGTCATTCGCGAACAATGACCGATGCGACAGTGAAATACCTGAATTGCCCTCGTTCATTGAGCACGCTGATCCTAAATGGAACCAACATCACCGACGCGAGCTTAGAACACCTCACGGATTACTCAGTACTGCAACGACTCGAATTTGCTGGCACCTCGATTACGGATGCTGGGCTGGCTACTTTGCCTACGAATGCAATTACGACGTTGAATTTGGAGAATACGAAGATAACGGCGAAGTCCATTTTCACGCTGAGCGCGATGCCGGAACTTCATACGCTGAATGTAGGAGGAACGGCGATTGCCGCGACCGACCTGAAGAATCTCAAGGGGCTTCCCAACCTGTATGATCTCACATTGATTGGGCAAAAGGTCGGAATGGAAGAAGCCAATTTGTTATTGGAACTCGGCCTGATGAGTCTGACGATTCGTGATTGCGGGGTTGATGACGCGACAGCGAAGAGGATCGCTGCGCGTGGATTTCCGTTCTTGAATATTGATGCTTGGAATCTCTCGCCGGCTACCGCGAAACTGTTGAAGCCAGACGAGAGCACCGAATGCTTCTTCAGCGTTGACAATAAACAAGTCACGAAAGCGGATATGCAGAGGTTGCTTTCGCTGAAGATGTCTATGACGTTTCGAACGTGCACATTCGACCGTGACGCACTCCAACTTTTGGCCGACGACATCGAGCACGAACCGTTTTTCATCTGGGATTTGGAATGCGATGGTGAGTTGTCTGAGCGTCTTTCGCTGAGCGGTGTTACTCTGGAGCATTCTCCAAAATAGCGAGCAGCGATGTTTCGGCGTCGTCCGTTTTATTCAAACGCAAACGATGAACTGCACTCTGCAGATGCGAAACCTGCCGTTTCGTGAAAGGGATTGGCTCGCCGTCTTTCGGCGAGCATGGAACGAGCGTTTCGACAACTCGTTGAATCAACGCGTTCACACCATCGCCGGTCGTAGCGACCGTCTGAATCGAGCCGTCCGGGAACGAGCCGCTCGTCGACAGATCGCACTTATTGAAAACGGTAATCGTCGGTTTGGCTTCGTCGATTTGTAGATCACTAGCGGACGTCGCTTCATTTGCTGCAATGACATGAACAATCAGATCTGCTTTTTCCATCTGCTTGCGCGCGAATTCAACGCCGGCCATTTCCAGCCTGTCATTTGACGTGCGAATTCCAGCTGTGTCGGATAACTCGATCGGCCAACCATCCAAAGCCGTATGACCAGTGACGACGTCGCGAGTCGTGCCTGGCTGATCAAACACGATGGCTCGCTCAAAGCCAAGAATCGCGTTGATGAGACTGCTTTTGCCAACGTTCGGAGCGCCGGCTATCACGACACGCCATGGATTGACCAAGTGGAGTCCAACGTCGGAATTCGACAGAAGCCGCTCAATGCGAGCGAGTGATTCACTGATATTGCAGCGCAGCAAATCAATGATGGTTTTCAACTCGTTGGACAGAGCACCGTTCAATTGATCGAGCAAAATTGCGGCGGTGCGCTCCGTCGTAGCGGACGCCAAATCGATGCGAGCTTCGCGTTCGATTAAGTCCGCTGTGATTAGCATTTCTGGCCAATCGACAACATCGCAACCAGATTTCTCGAGCGAGCTTAAGATCGCGTCAACGGCAGCTACGCCTCCATGACATTGCACTTCGACCGAGTGTTTTTCGGTGTGGCAAACCACCAACTCTTCGTGATGCTCCGCCGTTGATTGCCATTGACCAAAGAGAATCCGCCCCAGCGGTTGTTCGGAGATCTTGCGGTTCGTGGCCGACCGAAAAAGCGATTCCACGATTTCTACTGCGTGATCGCCTTCCACGCGAACGGTTGCAATCGCACCTCGACCAGCAGGCGTTAACAAAGCAGCTTTGGTGCTCACGATTGATCGCCCAGACTTTTTGCCGTAATTGCAATTCCCGTCAGTACAAGATTTGGAATGAATCGAGCGTCATCCTTTAGGTGGTTGGTCATCCGGACCATGTCGCCGCCGGTGACGAAAACTTGTGCGTTACCGATTTCCGTTTGAACGCGATCAATGATTTCGCGGATGCTACCGATCGTTCCCCAAAAAATCCCGCTGCGAATCGCCGACTCGGTCGACCGCCCGATCACCGACGGGGACTCATCCGCGCCGGTCGCGTGAATCAATGGCAGTAAGTCCGTGCTGGTGGCGAGCGATTTTGTACGCATCGCAAATCCGGCCATGATGACTCCGCCTAAGAAAACGCCGTCCGCTGAGATTGCATCGACAGTTATCGCAGATCCGGCATCCACGACGATGGCAGGTTGGCCGTGAGTCCGGAATTCGTTGGCAGCAACTGCTCCTAGAATGCGATCGATGCCGACTTGATTTGGGAATTCAACATCGATTGTGATAGGGCAATCGTCGTTCTGCAAATGGTGGATCGGTGCACACGGGAATTCAGCACTGAGCCAACTGACGAACTTGTCTCGCATTGGGCGACATACACTTGCCACAAACCAGGGCGTTTTGTTTGGTTCAAGCATCGCGGTAGAGCGAACGTTTGCGAAGCCGTCATCGTCGGCGAAAAGCGACTGAGTGTGTGTTACGTTCGCTGGATCGGAGAGTCGCACCGCGCCGAATTTCGCTGAAGAATTGCCGATGTCAAGAGCATGAATCAAATCGTCGGTCACGCGCGTGTCGGTCATGCTATTCTGCGATCGAAAGATCCACCGCGTCTAGTGTCCGCACGATCTCCTGGACCAAAACGTTGAGATTCTGGCCGGTAACCGCTGACACAAGAAAAACCTGACGGCCAAGTTCATCCGATAGTCTTTTGTGAACTTCCTCAGCGTTTGGCAATTCCGCTTTAGTCACGACGATAAGCTCCGGCCGGTCGCCGAGTTCGGCGCTATATTGGAGCACTTCGTTCCGGATGTCTTTGTAGTTTGCGACTGGATCCGATTCGTCCATTGGCATTGGTTCCACCAAATGCACGAGCACTCGTGTTCGTTCCACGTGTCGCAAGAAATCGTGGCCTAACCCAACACCTTCGTGAGCTCCGTGGATCAGACCGGGAATGTCGGCCATGATGAACGAACGATCAAAGTCGATCTGAACTTGGCCGAGATGCGGCGTCTTGGTGGTAAACGGATAGTTTGCGATCTCTGGTCGAGCACGCGACAGGCGACTTAGCAATGTACTTTTACCGGCGTTTGGCAATCCGACCAAACCGACGTCGGCGATCGATTTAAGTTCCAGAATCAACCGTCGCGTTTCGCCGTCTTCACCTGGCGTACACTGGCGAGGTGCTCGGTTAGTTGACGACTTGAAGTGCGTGTTCCCTCGTCCGCCGCGACCGCCCTTTGCCGCAACAACTGATTCTCCGGCACAGGTCAAATCTTTTAAGATAAATCCTTCGCGAGCATCGATGACGATCGTTCCGGGCGGGACTTGGATGATTTGATCTTCGCCGTTGCGTCCGTGGCGGTTGCTGCCTTCGCCGTGCCGCCCGGGATCTGCTCGCCACTGTTTTCGATGTGCGACGTACGAGAGATTGTCGACACCATCCTCCGCGACCAAAATCACGCTGCCGCCATCACCTCCATCGCCTCCGTCGGGCCCGCCTTTCGGAACGTAACGTTCTCGCCGAAAGCTGCTACAGCCGTCGCCGCCCTTGCCGGCTGCGACGTCAATTTGGACTCGATCTACAAACATTGAGAGGTTTCTCGATTGGGCATAGAAGAACTTGGAATCGACCAACAAAAAACGACCCCGAAGGGCCGTGTAGGTTCTTTTCAATTCGTGGAATTGTTAATTGTCTGCAGCGACGACGTTGATGCGACGTCCCTTGCGATCGAATTTGACAACTCCTTCGGCCAACGCGAAAAGCGTGTAGTCTTTACCTTGACCAACATTGGTGCCTGGATGGAATTTGTTTCCAACTTGTCGCACCAAAATGTTACCTGGTCGAACTCGCTCGCCACCGTATTTCTTGATTCCACGACGTTGAGCGTTGGAATCGCGACCGTTGCGGCTAGAGCCCTGTCCCTTCTTATGAGCCATTGAACTATCTCCCTAGGAGTTTTATCGCGGTTTGACGAATCCTTCTTTTTAGCGATAAATCCATTGGTAATCAACCCGTTCTGGAACTCGATAAATTGAAAGCAGTTCATCGACCGACTTTTTCGGTGGTAGCTGTGCTTTCGTCGGCAAACCGTAGCGGAATTCTCGCTCGTTTGGATCGATTTCGTCGCCCGGTCGCCAGAAGTTCAGTTGTAGAGTCTTGAAGCTGTAGCGGCGTCCAGATCCCGGTTCGTCGCCAGGCTTGAACGATTCAGGGTCCTGCCAGCGGTAGGCATTCGTGAGACCGCTCACAAAGACCGAGAAAAAGTCAGTTCTAGCATCGACGTTCGTGAAGGTCGCGACGCCCCAGACGCTGTTATCTTCATCCGGCGTGCTGACTTTAATCGGGACGCTGCTGATGGAAACTGAATCGTAAAACTTGCGATTGGGGTCTTCGCGACGTCGAATCTTTGCGACGGCCTCAGGGATGACCGAGTCAATGTACGCTCGATTCAGCTGATGGCTTTCCAGAATGAAATTGGGAAAGAATCGAACCGTATGGTTGACCGGTTTGTTGCTGTGAATGACGTTGCCGTTCGCGTCCGTTTCGGGAGTCGGATTTTTGTGCATCCCGTTGTTTTTCACGTAATACAGCAGATACCACACTTGTTGGCCGTCGACCTCAATCATTCGCATCGGTTTAAAGCCAAACTCCAATGCCCAGACTTGTCGCCGAAACGTGGTGGATTGCGCTTTTGCCAACAGCGTGTTCGACTTCGATGTGAAGTTTGGATTCCAGTTCAGTTTTTGGTCTGCTACCAGTTCCACGATTTCCCGCGGGCCGCTGAAGGTTTCTTCCTCTTCGATATCTGGCTTGATCTGCTCTAGCACGCCAGGAGCTAGCTTGCGATAGCGTGTCTGAGCGGTCGCATTTGAACAAACGACGCCAAATAGGAAAAAGAAAACGATAAAACGATGAAACATGGCAAGACCCACGAAGCCGTTTGAGACAAGAGATCTGTCTGATAATACTGTTCCGGTAGAGGTTTTAGTATAGCTGGGCTGCGAAGGATGGGTCAAATAACCGCTTTCGATGCAACTAAGTAGCGGAAAATCAATCGCTACAAGCGGTCCTTTGGGCGGTTGTTTCTGAATGTTGACGCGATGGCAAATTCGGTGAACGGCCGGCTCATCGCAGTCGAGCAAAGGTCAGCGGCCGGGTGTGGGCCGGCTGTAGTGATATTGCCGATCGTGCGATGGCGATTTTGGGAAGACTGCAGATGGATGCTGCAGTCGCATGTCCGTAATCGGAATTGCTTGCAACTTCAGTTTGCGGGTTGCTGCTGTTGCAAGGTCGGGTCATTCGTACACTCGGGAGATGGATTGCTACAACCCTCGCACAAAGGTCGGCCGTGTTCGTCCGTTAGACCTTCCATTCCTCCGCAGCTTCCTTTGATGCAGCGGTTCCTAAAGATGACGCCGATGCCCATGCCGACGATCGCGATCCCGATGACAATTATCGAGGCAGCAAGAATGTGTGCGAAATCTGGCGCAGTGGATTCGGACAGCGATCGCAGTTGGTCGACCGGGAATACATCGGATGTATGTGAGTTGAACGAAATTGAGCGTAAATCTGCAGTGCGTTCAAAGAGTAATGCTGGGACGCCGTTCGAATTGCAAAACTCCATCGCGTTCGGACCCATGACTAAAATGGCCGTCGCCAGTGCGTCGGCTGTCGCGCAATCACTCGCGAGAATGGTCGACGCTGCGAATTGATGCTGAACGGGTCTTCCTGTGCGAGGATCAATCGTGTGCGAATACCGGACGCCATCGACCTCGAAAAAATTTCGGTAGTCTCCCGAAGACGCCATTGCTTGGTTGGTTAATGCCAGCACTTGGGAAACGGACCGAGTATCCGACCTTGGTGCTTCGATTCCTAGCGACCAGTTCGCTTGTCCAGAGCGATGTGCCGGTTGGCCGGAGACACGAATCTCACCGCCGATTTCAACGAGGTAATCGGATATCCTGTGCGTTTCTAGCAGAGACGCGATCTGGTCGACAGCGTAGCCTTTTCCGATTCCTGACAAGTCGATTTCCAAGGTTGGAATTCGCTTTCGAAGTGCCGGCGGCTCAAGCCGAACATCCAGATTGCTGTAACCCGTCTGGGATTGTGTGCGTTCGATTTCCGTACCCGTTGGGACCGTTGGATTGGCTTTCGATCCTGCGCCAAAATTCCAAAGGCGCACGAGCGGCCCCACCGTGATGTCAAACGCGCCATTCGTTTGGGCAGAGATTTCCAGAGCACGGTTCACTACTGTGGCAGTTTCGGCTGATACAGGAAACCAATCTTCCGATTTCGAACTGTTGAAGATCGTAACTTCGGAATCTACTTTGTACGTCGACATCCGCTGATCGATTTCAGCTAAGCGTTCGTCGATCAATTCGTGCAGAACATCAATGCTGCTGCGGCCGTTTTCCGTAACAACTCCGGACAGCGGATCAAGTCCAGGTGATGCGGTCCCGATCTTGACGGAATAAGTTGTCCCCATTGTCGCGCCCGTGATCGACAATGGTCTGTCGTTGGCCGACGCTGCGGCGCTTGCCAGTAAGAGGACGAATAGCCAAAGCATGTAACGGCAAGCGATTCGCTCGTTTTCGTTTTTTGCACGCATTACACACAACCAATTTTCGTTTGGCTGTTTTTCAGCCGCCGAAATCGTCGTAGGCGATGTTTTCTGGTTCGACGCCCAGATCGTCCAACATCTTAAAGACAGCGGCATTCATCATCGGAGGACCGCAGATGTAGTACTCGATGTCTTCGGGAGCCGGATGCTTCGACAAATAGTTTTCTAGCAGCACTTGATGAATGAAGCCCGTGTAGCCGGTCCAATTGTCTTCCGGAAGCGGTTCGGAAAGTGCGACGTTGAAACTGAAGTTTGGAAACTCTCTTTCAATTGCCTCAAACTCGTCTTGGTAAAACAGTTCGCGAGCACTGCGGCCGCCGTACCAATAACTAACCTTGCGATCGGTCTTGCGGCGTTTGAACAGTTCGTAGATGTGACTTCGCAACGGAGCCATACCCGCACCGCCGCCGATGTAGACCATTTCGGCATCGGTTTCTTTGATGAAGAATTCACCATAAGG
>JAGQPC010000475.1 GCA_020426925.1 Planctomycetales bacterium
AGCCTTCGAAACGCGATTTCTTGGCGTCGAGCTTCGCTGACTCAGACGATAACGGTTAATGTGGTTTATGCGACTGCGATGCCGCCGATGTCGGTAACAAAACACAATGCACCTCGGCCATGTCCAGTTGCGGACATACATTCATACTCGGGTTTTCTCAATTAAAGTCGTGCGATGTCCCTCAAGGACGCACCACGCGAGTTACGGGCTCTTCGAGCACGACTCGAAGAGCCCTCCCTCACGTTGTTGCAGCAAAGAGAGAAATCGGTTTTTCGCAGTTAACGTCAACGTCTCCTGCGACGAAGTAGGATTCCACCGAATCCTAGTACAGCTAATGCCATCGATGACGGTTCAGGTATCGCGGTCACTTCGAAGTCTTGATGCGACATGCCAATGACGCCAACGTAATCGACTTGCGCGTCGATCGATTTCGTCCCTTGGCCTAGTATCAATTGCAGCGCGTCAATTTTGGACGGCTTTACTTCGCCTACAAAATCATCAAATGAAGCGACAACCATCTCCGTCGCGCGTCCACCCGACACCACGAACGGAATCGCCAGATCTGAATACTTGCCCATGGAATCGTCGTAGATCCGCAAGATCATGGACTCGCCGATGCCCGTTGCATCCATTCCAACCTTCAAGATGAATGCTTCGTTCTGACCAGAGTTTGTAAGGTCAAATCCTCCAAGACCCATGGCGGGTTTTAACGAGCCAGAATTGTCGACGCCGTCCCAGGTAACGACTCCCCGGCCGTTGACTCCTGAAGACGTATCGAACTGCAAAACATTTTCGCCAAATGGGTTGACCCGCAATTCCACATCGCCGATGCCGGAAATCAATTCGACGTAGAGATCACGTTCGCCGCCAAGAACTTCTGAGGCAGGAACCGCTAAAGAAGACGTAGAAATCGGCCCAATAGGATCGGCAGTGACAGATCGCTTTTGAAAGAAGTCATCGATCATCAGTGTCGGAGACCCAGGATCGAGTAACCCGCTTACGCTGTCCCCTGTTCGGACAAAGTACTTGCCCATTTGGATGTTTTGAAAGGCGTAGCCTCCGTCGGCCCCTGTAACAACATCACCTCCAAATTGGCTGTCAAACAACGGGTCAAAAATACCGTCTCCGTTGTCAAAGTACAGTTGTACGATTTGGCCAGACAGGCCAGCGCCTGACTGATCGTGTACATTGCCCGCGATGCCGGGCAATACGACACCCAGAGCTTGAGTGCATAGCACCAAGCTCACTACAGCCGTAGCTGCAGCGCAATAAATTTTCCGGGTCATTAGACTCGCTCCGTAGTGAATTCTCTCTGTGGCAACATCAATGCAACAAACACTCGGGAGCAGTACTTCCGTATTCGCTCGTGGGCTGCAACAAGCCCCGGATCCATTCCTCCGTTCAGCACAATAAAAAAAGTGCTAGAGAAACCTCGTGCTCAGCAGGTACACAGCAGCTTCTGTGCCCACGCGCAAGGGTTCTCTAGCACCTTCGAAATAGATCGGTATGTTGTCCAGGTCACTAGCGTTCTCCTTGTTTTTCAGTTTGTGTAAAACTCGTAAAACTGCTGGAATTCCAGCTTTAACGACGCAGTTTAACCGTCATAATCGTTGCGTCAAGCATTTTCGGAAAAACTAGCCCGAAAACTTTTTTGGATATAAAACTGCGTTAACACAGCGGTGCGCAGATCGAGATGGTGTCATAACGCGTCATCGAAGTTGCGTTTTCTATGACGCTTTCCCATTTTCACCATTGACAAGAATTGCCATGCTAGCCCTTTTCTTCTTCGCGGACCCAAGCTAGACCGCCAGAGCGTGAAAGCTACGATGATTGCCGTGGAACTTCAGATCAAAACCGGCAATTGACAACGCATGAATAGACGGTTCGGCGACCTCGTCGCGAAACATTGGCGGCTGGTCATCCTGTGCTGGGTGATTGGATTACTTGTTGTTTGCTGGCTGACGCCTCGTTGGGATTCGGTAACGCACGACGGAGATCTCGCGTATCTGCCCGAAGACCTCGATAGCGTGGCGGGAGAACGCCTGCTCGAAGAAGCTTTTCCGATCGGTCGATCGAAGAGCGAAATGGTTGTTGTGTTCGCCCGCGACGATTTTCACATATCTGTTGACGACCAAAAAGTCATCGACAGAATCGCAGCCCAACTAAAAAACCTGGACGCAGTTTGTGAACTCAGCAAAGACCCGCAATCAACCACGGCAGCAGCCCTGCTGCGAGAGTCATTGGAGTTCGATCCTGAATTCGCTTCGGCGTGGAACAATCTGGCGTTTTGCACTTTGGCGCAAGACAAACCAGGCGAAGCTGCAGACTATCGCCAGCTTGCGACTGACTACGACAAGTCACTCGTCTCTCCCGGAGATGGCTTGCTTCCAGAGCTCGCGGCACCGCTGCCAATCCTGGACGTTTGGACCTACCGCCATCCCGTATTCGGAAAACAATTGGGCAGCCGAGACAAAAAGGCGCAGCTTATCGTCGTTCGGTTGTCTCAAGAGTTTATGGCAACTGAGAACCTCGCACTGCTGAGCGACGTCAAATCAATTTTGAATGAAGCAGCGGCAGTCGCACCAAGCGGACTTCGAATTGGATTGTCAGGTTCCGCTTCGGTTGGTTCGGAGATGTTGCAGTCGGCCGCGGAAAGTATCGCGAGCACCGAACTGTTGACCGTTATCCTAGTCGTTGCGATTTTACTCGTTGTCTATCGAGCTCCACTGCTGGTCACCGTTCCTTTGATCACAATCGTTGTGTCGATCGTCGTCGCCATGCGCTTAGTGGCCGCATTGACCCAAGTCCATTTGTTGCCGGGATTCGAATGGTGGGACTTCAAAGTGTTTACGACGACTCGGATTTTTGTCGTCGTGATTCTCTTTGGTGCGGGAACTGACTTTTGCCTATTCTTGATTTCTCGATTCCGCGAAGAACTCACGACTGGCGCTACAAATACCGAAGCAATTTCAAAAACGATATCAGGAGTTTCCCCGGCGCTGATGGGAAGCGCTTTTACGACCATCGTCGGCCTTGCCATGATGTTTTTCGCCGACTTCGGCAAATTTCGAAACAGTGGACCCGCGATCGGTTTCTGTCTTGCCGTAGCACTTGCTGCCTGCTTAACGCTGGGGCCGGCGATAGTACGAGCACTAGGGCGGCATGTCTTTTGGCCGTTTCGAATTGAAGGTCACGGCAACCAGACGGCTACCTCCGGTCGATTCGCTCGCTTTTGGGAGAGAACCGCATCCACGATCGTGTCGAATCCAATCAGAGTATTGGCGATTTGCACGATCTGCATGTTGCCGTTCGCCTTCGTCGGCACTAGCGTCCAGGTTACGTACAACTTCCTCAGCGAGCTGAGCCCCACCAAGCCGAGTCGCATTGGAACCGACTTGATGCAGCAACATTTTCCGATGGGCGAAACCAGTCCGCTTGTTGTCTTGGCGAAAACCAAGCGGTCGCTCAGCACGGAGGAAGGAACATCCGCGATACGAAGTATTACGTCTCGCATGTATGTCGATGGCGTCGGTGCGGTTAGAAGTCTCGCCGCACCTCGCGGCGAATCGCCAGAAGGCATTTCGATTCGCCGAACCGCCATCACAGCACACGAGATTACGCAATCGTTGTACTTGAGTCAGAGGCCGGAAGTTGGCGGCGAAGTGGCGAGATTTGAAATCGTCTTGCAGCACGATCCGTTTTCGCTTGAGTCGATCGAAGTGCTGAACTCACTCGAACAACTGGTTCGACACGAAAGCACCGACGCGTCGTCGTTTTGGAATGGCACCGAATTTCACTTCACCGGCACGACATCGGCGATTCGCGATTTGCGTTCGGTGACGATGGGCGACAACGTGAAAATCCAAGTGCTCGTCGTGTTAGGGGTGCTCGCCATTCTGCTGGTTTTGCTTCGACGGCCGTTGATTTGCTTGTACCTGATTCTGTCGGTTTTGCTTAGCTATTACGCAGCACTGGGTGCAACGGAATTGTTTTTCCGTTTCGCGTACGGATCAACATTCGAGGGGCTCGACTGGAAGGTCCCGCTGTTTTTATTTGTGATCCTGGTGGCGATCGGCCAGGACTACAATATCTACTTGGTCACTCGCGTCTTCGAAGAACAGGCTAAGATCGGGCCGTTCGCAGGGTTGCGGCGAGCGATCGTTCAAACGGGCGGGATCATCACTAGTTGCGGCGTCATCATGGCCGGAACGTTTGTCTCGATGACAACCGGCACGCTCCGAGGAATCGTCGAGCTCGGATTTGCGCTATCACTAGGAGTTTTACTCGACACGTTTGTCGTCCGCCCGATTCTCGTCCCCGCATTTCTCGCGCTGCTTTGCCGCTGGGAAGCCGCCAAAGGTCTCGTGACACCGGCAGCTCCATCACCGAGCGGATCAGACTGAAATCGCACGATTCGCATTTTTTTCAACAGCTTGCTTGCTGAATCTCGCACTGTACCTTGGACAATCGAAGTACTTGTGTGGGGAACCGGATATGCCAATCGATAATGAACGCGTTCAAGAGCTGTTTCTTCGTGTTTTGCAGCAGCCCGAAGAACTTCAATTGCAGTTCTTGGACACTGAATGTGGCGACAATGCAGAACTGCCCAAGCTCCGAATCTTCGCCGATTCTTCTGTCAAAGTGGCCGGAGAAATGTTCGGTATGTCTCGGACCACCGCCTATCGTCACTGGACCTGCGCTCGGGCCTGGCTGAAGGATCAGATGTCGAATCAGCGAAGTTATGACGCTGAAGATTCGTAACTCACAGAACACAGCGACGATCCAATGATCTTAGCCACGAAGTGGAAGCACAATTGTTGCCGGGGCCGTGAGAGCCCGGATTCGCGGTCAACTCATGCTGACAAGGCCCATCGGCCGGTACTGTTGGATTGCATCATCCAAAGTTAACCACTTGTCCCGCGGTAAAAGTAAGATCCGTCTTGGACTGCTTGAGATTACCAGCGAGCGTGCGGCAGGCTCGACCGTTATATCGGTCGGCGGGGCATGCGGCGGGGGAATGGTGGTGGTTCGGATGCCGGAAGAAGGCGCCCGGTTTCTTCGGCCCACATTGCTCGTTCATCGGCGGTGGCGTAGTAGCGGAGCCAGATGTCGGCGCTACCGACGTCGTCGATGCACTGCCAATGAAGGAACGTGTTGCGGCGAGCGATTTTCTTCTCCAACGACGGAAGAATGTCGCGAAAGATCAAGCAGTAAAGCTCGTAATCAGAAAGATGTTCAGTGAACTCTAAAACGATCCGCTTCTGATACAGCTTGTTGATTGTGTCCCACAGAACTTCTGTGAGCTGCTCATCGTTGAGGTCGTCGGGCCGAGGCAGGCGAAGCTCTGGCCGAAACCATCGGCTGATGGGCAGGACTGGGGCTCGTTCCCATTCAAGCATCGAAGCGAGATATTCATTCTCCATGCTTGTGGGCATTACTCGAGTGTTAATAACCTCGAGCGATTCGTCGAGAAAAGGTTCTAGTTCATCACGCAACTGCGCGTTAAGAAGCAGCTGGTCGACGTCGTCTTCAGGTTTCGGACGCATAGCACTCACGTACCGACTACCTTTCATCAGTGCAAAAAAACTCGTGGACGAGTCACCACAATGTAAAAGTGGCGTCCCGCAAAAAAGACGAGCGAACTCGGCTTCAACAACCAAACTCACTCTAACAAGAAACAGGTGACCATCAATAGCTTGGTGTGGAGGTTTATCACCGTATTGATGTGAAAAAGACCGGTCACGAATTACGACCAGTACAATCGGAACAGCTTTTCAAAGGCAAGTCAAACAATGACTAAAGTCGCTAACCTAATTGCCTGCAGTTCGTCTTTTCAATTTCGGAAATCTTGCCAAGACGTCGCTCATGGCGCCCGCCCTCAAATTCGGTCTCGAGCCAGGTGTTTAGCATGCCATCGACTGGTTGTTCACCAAGCAAGTCACCCGACAAGCACAGTACG
>JAGQPC010000476.1 GCA_020426925.1 Planctomycetales bacterium
CTCGATACCAACAGGCCAGATTTCGCCGACTATCCGTACGCGCGATGCGACTTGCCACGAGTAGTCACCACGTTGGCTCGCTGAAAGTTTCGAACCAGTATCACGCTCAAGACGAGGCAGGCGAACGATAGCAACCTTGGCTCTGGGACGACCATCAATCCGCCATCGCGCGAGCCTTGCTCATAGGGGCCACAGCTAAACGCGCAAACGAAATCGCCACTATTAAAAAGAAGGTCGCCGTTCCAATCTCCTTCAGACCAGCCGGCCTGTTGTCCCGTGTCATATTTTGCAGCTGCGAAAACCGTTACAAAGTCGCTCGAGTTGAACTCTCCATTGAAATTTGAGTCACCCATTGATGTATTAGTCAGATCAACGACCCAAAGCAGACGGTCAGTGAGGTTGACCGATCCGTCTCTGTCCAAGTCAAAAAACGAGTCATACTTCCTCGACTGCATTGCGACTGCGAGTCGGTCCAGGTCATCGACGTCGCGTTTGCCATTCATGTTAAAGTCTCCGATGACGCGTTTGCCAGATTGAAAACCGCCGTTACGTTCGCCCTGCTCAAATCCGACGAGCCCCCATGGATTTGTGCCCGCGAGAAAATCACTGCTGTCAAAACGCAAGTCACCGTTCCAATCACCCTCGGCCCACGTCGCTCGTTCGCTCGTTTCGAATTTCGAAGCAGAGAAAACGAGAACCATGTCGGCGCTGTCGAGCTTACCATCCAAGTTCGAATCGCCGAAAAATGTGTTGGACAGATCCTGAACCCAATAAATGCGGTCGCGATCATTCAACGACCCATCGCCGTTTAGGTCCAGCGAGTTGTCGCCACTAACCATTCCTTCAGCCAATAGATCCAAGTCGGCGGTGTCTCTCATGCCGTTACCGTTGAAGTCACCTGGGATTATTTCCGCCAGCGCGCGCGATCCAAACGCTTGTGCAGAAACGACTGCGATTGCCAAGAAACGCTTGGTCAAGAACATGATTCACCCCTTGAAACGGAACGTGCGCACAACACGATACCGCCCGGGCGAGAAGACTTGTGACAGAATTCGTCCGGAAAAACCTTAACTATTTTGGGTGAATCGTAACTCGTGCACCTGGGACCCACTGTTTGTGTTCATCCGTGTAATACTGATAAACACGGCTGGCTGGTGCAGTGTATTCGCCCGGCACCGCAGCGACCAAACTAATGGGGAATTCAACTCGAGCGTCTGGTTCGAGCGAACGCCAGTACAGCACTACTTCGCGACCGATCACTTCGTAGGCTGCAATGCGGCCTTCGGACTTCAGTTCTTTTAGCTGATCGTGGCGAACTTCAAGTCCTCCTGGAATTCCGACAATTGCGATCGGAGTAGGCAACGTTTCCGGCGTTGGGTTGGTTACTACAATCTTCGCTTCTGTGATGTTGCCTTCAGCGATTTCAACGTCAGTCAATTTCACATCCAGCGTCAACTTGCAGTCACTCGAACTGTCCGGTTTCACTTGGTGGTAGTCGATTGTGACAGAATACGGAAGTTCACAGCCATTGCTCATTGCGATTGCAATATTGTGCTTGCCGCGAGTCAGCAATCCGGCAACGCTTGGAAGGACAATTGAGTCCTGACTGCCGGTGCCGAACTGAACCGGTACTCCGACCTGATTGCCGTCGACCAGCAGTCGTAGGCTACCCGGCACTTTCGGTTTGGTTCGAGCTGCGTCGTACGCGAGGATCGCTCGAAGAGCAAGAACCGTGCTTTGCGTCGAACCGAAGCGTCCGCCTTTGCAGCTTTCGGAAAGGTACTTGATACTTTTTTCGACTTCTGAAGTGAACTCGGGATACTGAAGCCACGCGGTGAGCGCTAACGAAGTCGTTTCGATTTCGAGCGATTGACCGCCGCTTCCGACGACCGACGTTGTCGCTCCGTCGATTGACCCGCGATCGTTCAGCAGTTCAGAAAGTTGTTTGCAGAGTGCCTTTGCCGAATCAAGATCATTGGCTTTCGACATGACGTTGGCCGCCAGCGCTAGAACGTAGCTGTTCTTTGTGGTGGCAGCTGCTTTTCTAACCCACTCGACCTCTGTGGAAAGATCAACATCAATTCCGGCTTCTAGCAATGCCCACGTGTTGTAGCTGTTGGCACATTCTGGCTCAGCAATCCACGTGTGAAGCGTGGCCGCTTTCCGAGCGTAGCCGCCTTCGCCGTCGCGTTGACTCAAGAGCCATTGCTTGGTCCGCTCGATCAGCTCAGGGTCGACTTTGTGGATTCTGGCCATCTCGACGAATTCAAGCAGTCCGTACGCTGTCAACGCGTCGTGCCCAGGATCCGAGCCGAACCACTCAAAGCCTTTGTTCTTACATTCGAAGCTGACCAGCTTCTGGTAGCCTGTGTCCAGCATCTGCGAACTACGCAGAATTAAGTCAGGATCGACGCCGACATGCGATTGAAAATACTGCTGCGCCATGACTAGTGGATAGTTCGAGGAACTTGTCTGTTCAAAACAGCCGTGCGGTTCGCGGATAAGTCCCGTCAGCGATTCCGTCAATCGCGCGAGAGGACTTGGGTGAACAGCAATGTTCGCAACGATGCTTCCATCGACCACGTCTTCTGGAATGTTGATCGAGTGTTCGACCGTGCCTCCCGGTTTCGTCATTCCTCCGAATGCTGCCTGGATAGGAAATCCTGTCGGTTTGACGAGTAATTGCCGAGTGACTGAATCGGAGTAAGCGCCAGCGTTTGCCGTGAGCGTGAGGTTCGCAGTTCCTTGAAAGTCGCCAACGCGGATGCCGAGAATCTTTCGTGCTCGTTCTGATGGTTGCAAATCGAAACTGGTCGTCGATTCCTGCACTGATTTCCAACTGTCTGACCGGACTGACAGGTGGCCACCGTCCAAGCCGGCGTCGGTCGCATTGATCAGCGACAATGGCAATCGCAGTAGGTCGCCACTCGTGACTTCCAGAGGGAGTTTAGGTTCAACGTAAAAGGGCTCCACCGCTTCGATGGTGGTCGTCGCTGATCCGATTGCTCCGGTTTGCGTAAAACCGTCGGCCAGTACTTTGAAGCTGGTAACCGAGTCGTTCAAATCGAATTCAATCGTCGCGGTGCCGTTGGCGTCGGTTGTGGTGGCCGCAGACCAATAGAGCGTTTCGGTGAAGTCCGTTCTTTGATTCGGTTGTCGGGATGGAGAAACTCGATGCGCGTACTCACGCACTTGGACCATGACATTGCGAAGAGCGCTTTGTGGCAAAGTTGGCTTCAGGAAGAACACTGCTGCGTCGCTGGCAAGTGCCGGGTCGGCGGCAACTTCGAAATCAGCCACTGCTCTACCGTTCTTCCGCCCGCCGCGCTGCTGGGCCGGAATTCCGGTCGGCAGTTGTCGGCGTTTGCGGCCGGGTTCGGGTTGTGACTGCGGTTCGAACAGTTGTTGTTTGTTTCGAAATAGGCTCTGTTCGGGGACTCGCTTAACTTCCGCGCCGCGGGCGTCCGCCTGTTCTTCGATCTCAGCAGCCAAAGGCACGTCCTGGTCCGCAAAGCGATCGACTGCGACGCCGTCCAAATCTAGGCCCAACAAGTTATCGCGCAGAAGCATCGCACCGAACTGTCGCGCTCGTCGTGGATTGCGAATTGCTAGTGCTCGTGCAATGTCGTCGCCGTATTGGGCAACCGCTGCTTTTACGTCGAGCGTCGCGAATCGCCGCCAGCCTTGCGTACCGAGCAAGAGGTCGACTGCCCTGGAAGCGTCCTCGTTGTTTGGATCCAGATAGATGGCAGCATCGGCGAGCTCCAAAACATCGTTTTCCAAATAGACCATTGCCGGCAGCCGAGGAGCGTGGTCTCGCGTCTCGATCATTTCCAAAACGCTGTCGTCAGTGACCGTCAGTCCGACAAATCCGGAAACGGGCTTTCCCGTGGAGTCGGTCGTCGTGACGACTAGTTTCGCTTTCCCACCAGGTACGTATTGTTTCAGATCTGGTTCAGCAGTGATTTGCAGCGACGTTTTTGGTTCACAGAACACGAGTCTTTCGGCTGTCGCGACATTTTTGTCGTTCCAAACAGTTACAGCGAAAACGCCATCGAAACCATCGGCCTTGAATTCGACGTGCTGAGGGTTGTTTGCCGTGAGGTCCGCAGTAACTGATTCGACTTCGTCCCCTCGTTGTGTCAGTGCAATGACGAACTTGCCCGGCCGCGACGAAATCACGTCAACGCTGATTGGCTGGTCGCTCCGATAAGTGTTGGCGCGAGAATGAATGATGACTCCATCCGATTCGACTTTGGGCAGTGGAAACTGAGTGTCGATCCCGGTCGGTCGTTTTACTTCCAGAAAGTACGAACGACTTTCCTTTGGGACGAATTGAAACCACCCTCGCCCCTCGTGCGTCGTCGAGAACTCGGCCACCTGCTCGCCGAATTCGTCAACAACCGTCCCTGCAATGTCGGCTGGTTTCTCAGATGGAGTTCGGGCTTCGAAATAAACACGATTTTCAAGTCCGCCGACCAACGAACCGCTTTCAGGATACAGTTTCAAATCGACGTGTTGCAACAAAATCGGAATCGTCTTCGAAGCGGTTTCAACGACAGCGCCGTCTTCGATAATCATCGCAAGCGTTCCTTCACCCCGTTCCATCGCGTCTGGCAAATTGAACTGGGCCAGACAGTTGCCGTTCGGATCGACTTTAGAAGTCGAGCGGTGGATTTCGATATCGTCGACTCGCGCTGTGATCGTCACTTGTGCATCGACGGGAATGCCGCCTTCGGCTCGCTTCGTGGACAGCAGTGCAGAAACAGAATCTGTTGGTCCATAGCCTTTTTGAAAAAACTGAATCTGGCTCCGGAATCGAGGAGGTCGGTACGCTCGAATTTCAAACTTCCTTTCGGCTGGAGCGTCTCCAGTGGTCGGTTGGAACTTCGCAATGTATTCGCCGCCCGAAGCGTCATCGGGAACGGGCCACTGGAATCCGGCAACTCCGTCTTTGACGGGCGCCGCGAGCTGCTCGATTGAATTCCCCTTTGGACCAACAATCTCAAGCTGACCAAAAGAGTCGGTTGGCAGCGGTTGGTGTGTGCGGCAGTGAAGCATGATCGCTCGAAAGAATACCGCGTCACCCGATCGGTATATCGGCTTATCCGTCGACAGCTGCGTCAGGTAGCGGTCTTGGTTGCTCGGTGAGCTTGGAGTCGTTGCTTGCCCCCATGTCAGTGCGCTGACAAGAAAGCAGCAGGCAAGGCCGCAATTTGCTGGTCGAATGAACGTTTTTCGCATGAAGACACCTGGATCGAAAACTGTGGAGAATCTTTGCGATCAGGCATTCGACGCAGTTCGTTCGTCCCCAGTTCCAGTCCAGGCGAGAAATAATCGACGAATTGAGCTGCGACTAGCGCTTTAGAGCTTCGACGTCCAGTTCGACCATCCGAACGTCTTCCTTGGTGGTTTCTCGGAACCGCAGCGATGACGTGATTTCGTGATCGGCCGCTCCGAATTGCTCGGCTTGGTCGGCAGCCATGGTGAAGACGTAGGACACACCGCGCCCATCCTCTCCAATCGCTAGATGGTAAATCCATTGAACGGCCGCGTTCCCCACGGTGCCGGCGACTTGGACTCGATAAACTTTTAGTCCCGATGGATTGGTCGACTCGGTCGCCGACAGGATTTGGGGGCTGGCGTCAGTAAGACCTTTCATCGCATCCAACTTGAACGAATCCAAAGTTACTGGTTTCGCTTGTCCGGTTGTTGGCAGCTCGCGCAGATTGCACTGAGCGACCGTTTGGCCATTGCTGACCATTCGAATCACGGCGACATGTGGACTTTCCGATAGCAGGTGCCAGTTTCGGCCGAGCGTGATCGCGAACGTTGAATCTTGAGGTTCAAGCTCCAGCACTTGAAGTCCGGCTTGGGATCCGACCACGGAGGTTTCGACCGTTTGATCGGTGAAAGTGGAATCAATTGCCGGCTCTATGGCGACTCGGACCCGAGCCTCAACGGTAAAACCGGGAGTCGTTGGGCCTACCGCGCGAGTCTCCTTGATTGTCATCGCCAGCCATGTGATACGTTTGGCCTCGCGGTCGAAGTTATATTTCCCTTTAATTTCTAGTTCTGTAATGACGCCATCGACCGATCCGCTCACTTGCCCAGCGATTCGCATGCGAACCAGTTTGTCATCTGCTTCCGCGATGACACTGGACACGTCGCTTGTTGTAACGGCATGCAAGTTCAGCAAGGCAGCTACAGTGCCGGCTTCTTGCGTCCATTTGTGTCCTTGTTTTGGCTCTGAATCAGACCGCAGGTCCACTGGCAATAACTGATCGATCACCATCGAGTTTGCAGGAACCGTAAGTAATTCCAGCTCGTTGCGTGACAGCGCGCCGGTGGACGAATAAATCGAGGTTTTGCCGTCTGTTGAATCACAGAATACGTACCGGCGATCAGCACGAAGTCGATTTTCGATCGGCCGTTTTGCGACGGAAAGTTGGGCTTTCGCTTCGTGATAGTAACGTGCTGTTCGAGCGGAGCTATCGGTTGACACGGAAACTTCGTCGTAAGTGAGATTCGCAATCACTTGCATCGGGACCGGTTTTGGGTCCGGCTGGCCTTCTTTTTCGGCAGCCAGTGTAAGGTCTCCTTGCGCTTCAACGACGACCTTTACACGTGCTGGTTTGGATAGTGGCTCACCTTTTGAATCACCCAATGTATACGAGCAAAGCAACGTCCAGACAAATAATCCGGCAGCGCAGATAGATACTCGAAGTAACGCCGGGTTAGTACTTCTGGATTGGGCCAATGTTTGACAGCGCGTTGCGAAATGCATGGGTGATTCCTCGGAACGAAAGAATGCTCGATTTTCCGTTGAATCGACCTAGTAAGAGGGAAAGATCAGGCCAAAGCCGTTTGGCTCGAATGTAAAGGTCGGTGATCATAGATAAGCCTGGAAGACTTTGCATGGTGCAGCGAGAGATTTTGCGCAATTTCGTTTGCAAAAAACCGTACGATTTTGTCAAACTATTTTCATGGCAAATTAACTGAACTGGAGAACTTTGGAATCGCGCGAACTTTGTGCGATCCAAGATCACTAAATGTCCGTATCACTAAAAAGTCATCACCCGCTAGTAAGTTAGCGACAGAAAAGCCGCAAGAAGAGGCAAATTCAGCGCGGCGACGCTTGCTACGAAAGTTGCAAGCATGGGGCAAGGGCTCGGATAACGATTATCCGCCAGGCCAAAAAACGGGACGGTGGGCGGCGGGAGTCGCAGGGACAAACATCGTCACCAAGAGAGAAAGAGGTGTGTGATGCATTCCGATTATCGAACTCCGATCTTGAAACAGTTGCGTGACCAACAGGTACGCTACGCGCCTCGCGAAAAACGAGTGACTCAGGTCAACAATGCGGAGCGGCTGTACCGTGAGATCGACGCCAACAAAACATATCCGTACGAACTCTTGTGTTTCCGCATCACTGGCTATCGTCCGGATAGTTCTCGAATGCTGACGATGTCGGGAGACGATGTACAGCACGATTTACGGCTGTTCATTGAAGACGTTTCCGATTCGGCAGCAATCGACGTGACTGACGTGAGCCAAGCGGTTTATTCCGTGGAGGAACTTGCTAAGCGATTTAACGTTTCTACGAAGACGATTTCGCGCTGGCGACAGCAAGGACTACTCAGCCGTCGTTTCATTGTGAACGGACGAAAGCGAGTTGGTTTCTTGGAAAGCAGTGTCGAGTACTTCATCGAAACCAACGGCGATCGCATTAAGCGAGGCGAGAAGTTCAGCCAGCTGACCGATCGCGAAAAAGGCGAAATCGTCCAACAGGCGCGACGAATGGCTCGAACTGGAAGTTGCCCGTCAGAGGTGACCAGGCGAATTGCAAAATCGCTTGGGCGGAGCGTCGAAACGATTCGTTACACGCTGAAGCACTTCGACAAGCAGCACCCAGAACTGGCTATTTTCCCAGAACGGACTGGGCCGCTCACCGACGACTCAAAGCGAGCAATCTATGAAGAGTTTTCGGCCGGTGCTGCAACTGTGGAATCGCTCGCAAAGCGATATGGTCGGACCAAGAGCAGCATTCATCGAATTTTGAACGAGGCTCGAGCGAACCGGATTCTGGAACTGCCGCTGGATTACATTCCGAACGATATGTTTGATGATCCTGCAGCGTTCGATGAGATTATGGGGCCGATGCCTGAACCAGAAGGTAAGCCACGTATTCCACGGGCGCCGAGCGGATTGCCACCTTACTTAGCGTCGCTGTACGAAGTCCCATTATTGAATCGGGAGCAAGAGGCGCACTTGTTCCGGAAGTTTAACTTCCTGAAGCATCGGGCCACCAAGTTGCGGGATGCGATGGACGTTTCGTCCGCGACCGTCAGTGAGATGGACGAAATTGAGCGGCTGTACGATCAGATCGTCGCTGTCAAGAATCAGATTGTTCAGGCGAATCTGCGTCTTGTCGTATCGATCGCCAAGCGGCACGTCACTCAAACGGAGGAGTTCTTCGGGCTAGTTAGCGACGGGAATGTATCGTTGATGCGAGCCGTCGAGAAATTTGATTTTTCTCGTGGCTTCAAGTTCAGCACTTACGCTAGCTGGGCGATCATGAAGAACTTTGCTCGTACGATTCCGCATGAGTTCAAACATCGCGATCGGTTCCGAACCAGCAGCGACGAAATGTTCTCTGGTAAGGAAGACCACCGGGAAGTGCCTTACATGGCGGAGTCAGCTCAGGATTTGCGTGTTCGTCAGATCGACAAAATCTTAGCTCGGCTTGACGACCGAGAGCAGGACATTATTATTAGCCGGTTTGGTCTGGATCACCAAAACGAGCCGCTGACCTTGAAAGAGGTTGGGGCAAAGATGGGCGTGACCAAAGAGCGGATTCGTCAGATCGAAGCTCGAGCACTTTCGAAACTGCGAACAGCAGTTCGTGAGGAACGCATCGAGTTAGACGATTAGTTTCCGATTAACAGAAATGTAGGTACCCCAAGTCAGGGGCGCTATTTACGGGAGTTTGCGAAACCAGTCTCAGAAGAGCAAGTTATTCATCCGATAATAGCGGGTGCGCGCTCTTCTGGTTGTGGTTTTGCGAATTCCCGTTTTTTTGTCAATTTGCGGGCAGAGAACGACGGCTGCGGTTTGAGTTGGGCTAGCCCGTTCTGCACGTTTTTTTGTACGATGCCGTCTTGCAAGGAATGCTGCCGTCGATATAGTGACGAGTTTTTGAGGTCTTGAATCCTTTGCTAGCGTAGCTCAATTGGCAGAGCAGCGGTTTTGTAAACCGCAGGTTGTGGGTTCAAGTCCCTCCGCTAGCTCCTTGCGTCAGCAACGTTTGCGAGCGTGACAAATTATATGAAGTCTTGGCAAAGTGCGGGGGGTTTCCCGAGCGGTCAAAGGGGTCAGACTGTAAATCTGATGGCAATGCCTTCGCAGGTTCGAATCCTGCACCCCCCACTGCCTGTTGTAAGAGTTGGATGTAATAATCTGCGGGTGTAGCTCAATGGTAGAGCCACAGCCTTCCAAGCTGAAGACGAGGGTTCGATTCCCTTCACCCGCTTTGTTGGTCGGCGTGCTGTAGTCTGTCCTTCGAATTCGCTGAGATGCTTTTGTCCTGTAAAGGATAAAGGTTCCTGGCAAAAAGTGGGCGACCGTAGTCGCGGAGTATTGGTTCGCTGGCTGCTGTAGCTCAGTTGGTAGA
>JAGQPC010000477.1 GCA_020426925.1 Planctomycetales bacterium
TCCACTACCCGAAGATTAAGCTGGCACAAACTACTAGCAGTCCTCCGATCGCGATCTAATAATCGTTGCCGTTCAAGCTGTTCACGACCGAATCTTGCCATGCGGTTAGCTGCGAACGCATCGCATGAACTCTGTCAGCCTGTGTCGAGGCGACGTCTTTTGTTTCGTTTGGATCCGATGCTAAGTCATAAAGTTCGATTGACGTCGAACCTTCACTCCGCACTTCGTGCAATTTCCACGGCCAGTCCAGCCATGCCGCGTGCCCCAAGAGCGTTTCTCGAGTGTAAATCGTATCGATGTGTCCAGCGTTGATTCTCAGTCGATCACGATCGTGATAGTCTTTGCCGGCCTGCTGAGCCGCCAATTCCTCACGCATCCACTCATCGCTAGGAGTTCCGATTCCCGGTTGTTTCAAACTCCAAAACCCGATCGGAGCCGCACGATCGTCTGTTGTTCCGTCGATCACCGAAACGAGACTTCGACCGTCCAAGACAGGCTGTCGTTCGTCCGGTGACAACTGCAGTAGTTCGACCAGCGTCGGGTAAATGTCAGCAGTTACTGACGGAACGTTCGTGGTCCGAGGAGCCTTGATTCGATCCGGCCACTCGATGATCGCGGGAACACGAAGTCCGCCTTCGTAGATGGAGCCTTTGCGCGCACGGCCTCCGGTACTCGGATTCTTGAGGCCTCCGTTGTCTGATGTGTACCAAAATAGCGTGTTGCCTTTGATGCCGAGTTCATCGAGCGTCGATCGCAGCTTTCCAACGGCGCGATCAAGCCCTGTAATCTCGCCCAACCAGTCGGCGTCCGGAAGTCCTTCGTAGTGTTTCCGATCTTCAGCTGCAGCGCGATGCGGAAGGTGCGGAGAGCCAAACCAAACGACAGCAAAAAACGGTTTTGATTGTCGAACCTGCGTGCGGATAAAATCGATGGCCGCATCTGCCGCAATCATCGAGCTTTCGCCTTGCACCTCGACAGCCGTTCCTTCGCGACTGAGAACGGGATCATTGTCGTAAAAACTGAATGCCGACAGCCAGACATCAAAGCCGCTGGCCGTGGGGTTCACGGGACTTCCCTTCAGCACCGATCCGACGTGCCACTTTCCAAAATGGCCAGTTGCGTAACCCGCCGCTTGAAGGCGTTCGGCAATCGTGATTTCTTGCGGGCGCAGCGAATGGCCCCAAGAAAAGCAACCCATCCGGTTCGGATTTCGTCCCGTCAAAACACTGCATCGGGTCGGCGAGCAAACCGGTGCTGCGGCATAGAACCGGTCAAACCGAAGCCCCGATTCGGACATGTCGTCAAGGTTCGGCGTCTTCAGCAGTGGGTGCCCGTTGTACGCCGTGTCACCCCAGCCTTGATCGTCAGCCATACAGAGAATGATGTTCGGCCTGGTGTCGCCGAGAGTGTAATCACCAGCAATCAACGCTAGCATCAAAACGTAAACTGAAGCTCGAACCATGGATTTTCCTCTGTGTGGAGCGTCTGTTTCACCTCACCGACGAACGATTCTGTCGCGGCCCGGAACCGATATGTTATTCAATTCTTTGCGAGATACGAACAAACTTGTTGATTGCCCGCAAGTATTCATTAGACTGTCGCCCATGACGAAGTCTTCCAAGAGGGCTCTGCGCGTGTAACAGAGATGTTGGGCAGCAATTTGTTAATACGGCTGGAGGTATGACCATGAAGTTTAACTGGAGATTAGGGTTTGCTGTCTTGGTGCTTGGGTCCCTAGTACACGCAACCACGTTCGCTGGCTTGTTCAAGATGGACTTCGGGACGCTAGAGAATATCGATGAACTCGACGATTGGGACGAGTTCGAAACGTTTTCGTTCTTTGACTTCGATGATGAGATCGCGGCTTGGGAACTGACCGACTTTTCCGGAGATGGCGACAACGACGTAATCCTAACGATCCTTGATAACGAAGAACTAGCTGACGAGTTTGGATCGCTTGCTGATGGCATGATCCACAACAATCCCGTCCAACAATTCGAAGATGTCGTGTACGACGGAATCGAAGTTCCAGCCGCGGTTAAGGATGACTATCTCTATCGAAATCCAGATACAGCCGGCACCGAATTGCTGTTCCGATTTGAGAACCTAAATCCGGGCGACTACAACGTCACGCTCTTCTTGGGCCGAACCAGTGACGCGAACGGCCAATACGGCAAGATTTGGGTCGAGGCCGATGACGTTGGACAAGGTGAACCCGATGAAGAAAACACCGGTAACTTCGCTGGCTTCGATCCAGACGAAGGCCTTGAAAATCCTGAAGGCAATCCTGTCACTATTCCGGTCACCCATCGCCGAAGATGAGTACCTTTGGTACGGTCACATGGAAGACAACTCGGGCGGAATCAGTGGTATCGTCATTCGTCAAACAGGTGGCGGCGCCGCTCCAGGTGACTTCAACGGAAACGGGATATTAGACTCCGGCGACATCGAACAGCTGAGTGTCGAAGTTCGCGCCGGGACAAACACGGCAAGTTTCGATCTGGACAATAACGGCAAGGTCGATGCAGCCGATCGAGTCGTTTGGGTCGAAGGGCTGAAAAACACTTACTTTGGCGATTCAAACCTGGACTTGAGCTTCAACAGTTCGGACTTCGTCGTTGTTTTCACAGCCGCAAAATACGAAAAGGGAACTCCAGCGACATGGGCTGAAGGCGACTGGAACGGCGATGGTGTCTTCTCCAGTGCTGACTTCGTCGTGGCGTTCTCCGGCGCCGGATATGAAGCCGGGCCGAGGCCAGCACAAGCTGTTCCAGAACCCGCCGTGCCAGCCGCTTTGATCGCGATGGTCGTCTGCTTGATGGCTCGACGAAACCGCAAGTAAGCTGAAATCGGAAACAATCCGCCCGGCGACCTCACAGTCGCCGGCCGCACGATTTAAAGCTATGCGACTCTTTTCCCAGTGCATTCTCCCTCTGGGAGAGTCGACGCGCAGCGGCGGAGAGGGCAGACCCCGAAAAAGACGCATTTCATGGAAGGCCCCTCCCCGGAAACTTGGTATCGCTCGTTTCCGACTCTCCCTCTGGGGCCAACGGAGAGGCAAATCTGCACTAGCGCGACAGCGCCACTTATTGTCTAATTACCTGAATGCAACTCGTTGTAGTCCCGCCTTCAGGCGGAATCTGGTGTGCGCCTCCATTCCGCCTAATGGCGCCACTACGAGCAGAAAGTGGCGCTGGCCAACATTGTTCAGAATGTCCAAGAACGTCCCCTTCGCAATGTGCAACGCCTAGTCAAATTCGGTGGCCGATGGCTCATCCTTGCAGGAGAACGCCTATGCCTAAACATAAGGCAAGTCGCGGAGCGAAGCGTCGATGAAATGAAAACGGCCTATCCGGCTATCCGGCTATTCGGCCGCGAATAGCGAAACGCCGGGTACGTGCAAGTAGCGGAGGGCTCGACGAGTCGTCAGATATGCGGATGTCCTCTTTTGCTTTTAATGACCCAATGACTTAAGCTACCGCACCGATACCTTCGCCGTAGAAAGCGTCGCGGACCGCTTCAACTAGATTGTCATCAATCGTTTCGACTTGTTCTGATGCGCCTCCGATGAGACACAACTCGACCAGTTGATTGATGGCTCGCGGAATGCCACGAGTATACTGATGAATGGTGTACAGCGCGTCGTCGGTAAACGGCGTTTTGTTTCGACCCGCTCGCATGATTGCAACGTTGACGTAGTCGAACGTCTCCGCTTGCGATAAAGGCTCAATTTCAACCGGAAGTTCGCTCAGGTCGAGCAAGCGCTGACCGAGCATTTGCTTGCCATTGGAATTGCACGCCACGACGATAGTGAATTTCGATTCCGGCTGCTGCTCCATTTGCGTCAGTCGGCAAACGGTGGTCAGAGCAGCAGTTTCGCATTCATCTGCGTCGTCGAGCAAAACGACCGTCGGAATTCTCTGGTAGCGTAAGGTAGCGAGCCGATCTTGCACGTCTCGCCAAACTGAAATCGTGTTCGCGTCTTCGTAGACATGACACCCCAAGGCCGCGGCGAGTCCCCACAGGAACTCGGGACCATCCAATCCAATGAGGTTCAGCTTCGCCACATAGGCACCGCTACGACGAAGCCTGCGAGCAAGCACTTCCAACGTCAGGCTCTTTCCGGTTCCGCTCGGCCCCAACAAGACACTGAGTCGCCGACTCTGCTGTACAAGATATTCCAATCTGGCCAAGCACTCAGCGTGCGTGGCGCTATTGAAGAAATCTTTGATGGTGAGTTTGCTTGCGAATGGTGCTCTCGACAAACCCCAGTATTCCAAATGCATGGCAACTTCCCAGCTAAATAATTTGCAAAATTGGCCGATTGCAGTAGCAGTCGGCTGAATCATCAATGAATCTGCAATGTATCGCTACAACTGAACCGAATCGCCAGCAGTAGCACTGCTGTGAGTTCACCAAGAAGGAACGTCGTGATGGCGATCAGCTACTGGCAAGCCGTGCGATTTGCAAGCACTCCAACAGCGAATGCATAGAAGCGAGCGTTTTTGCACTCAATCGGTCGCCGTGACGAAAAATATCTCAGCTGTTGCTGCCTGGCAGCCGAATATCCAGACGGATCGGCATAGGTTGCCAGGCGGGAACGGACCGAGATGAGGGGGCGAGATGCAGACAATCCATTGCATCCGACTCAACGAGATGCTGCAACGATTCACATGGAAACTGTGCCTTATAGTCACGCTGTGCGCGGCCTGTCCGTTTGCGCGAGATTCCCACGGAGCCAACATCGTCGGCAAAGCAGAGACCAGCCGAACCTTTCGCGATCAAGCAATTCGTGAGATCCCATTCAACGGATTGACGCCAGAAGCGCAACAGCGAATTGCTGCGGTTGTCACCAAACCCAGCATGTTCCGACGGATGCCTGTCAGCGTTATCAACTGCGAGCCAAAGCTACACCAGTTCTTGTTGCGAAACCCCGAGGTTGTCATCAACATCTGGCAGCTGATGGGGATCACTAAAGTTACAGCCGACCGCACAGGTGCGTATACTCTGAACGCAGCCGACGGTGCGGGCACGACCAGTTCGGTCGAATTGGTCTACGGGACGAACGATACTCACCTCTTTTTCTGTGAAGGTGAATACGACGGCCCCCTGTTTAAAAAACCAGTGCAAGGTCGCTGCGTGCTGCTGCTAAAAACGGGCCATCGACAACTTGACGATGGTGATTACAGCATCACAAATCGCATGGACGTTTTCTTGCAGCTGGATCATCGAGGGATGGACGCGATCACAAAGACGCTTCACCCATTACTGGGCAAGTCGGCTGACATCAATTTTACCGAAACGATGAAATTCGTTGAACGGATCTCGTCAAGTGCTCAAAACAACGGCCCTGGCATGGAACGGTTGGCTTCGCGATTGGATAAGGTCCAGCCACCGATTCGCGATACATTCTCGAAGCACGCAATGCGAATCTATACGACGCAGCGAACGTCGACATTGAAATAGCTCGTCGGCGCGCTATCGCTAGTTCTTGGTCGTTGCCATGTGATCTCGCGAAATCGCAGTTACACGTGCCACTTTCTTGCGTTTCTAAACACGGTGGACGCTGGGCAGCGTGGTTCTACACGCCTTGAAACGGTATGCTAAACGAACGACGCATAAACTGCATCGCGTGATCTTTGCACATCAATGCAAACTTGCGATCAGACTCCAAGAAATAGGTTTCACAAAATGAAATGGATAATCTCTGCTCTCGTCGTCTTTGGTGTTTCGTGTTCGCTTTGTGCCGATGATTGGCCACGTTGGCTAGGCAAGAATGGTGATTCGATTTGGCGAGAGTCCGGGATCGTCGAATCAATTCCGGATGATGGTTTGGTCATCAAATGGAAAACGCCGATTGCGGGCGGTTACGCTGGGCCGGCGGTCGTTGGCGATCACGTGTACGTCACAGACTACGTTCGAAAGAGCGGCGACAGCGCCAACGATCCGTCAGTGAGAAACGAACTTCAAGGCTCCGAACGTGTCTTGTGTCTGGACGCAAAGACTGGCGAAGAGATTTGGAAGCACGAATACGATTGCCCATACAAAATCTCCTATCCCGCTGGACCTCGGGCCACACCAACGGTTGACGGAGATCGCGTTTATACGCTTGGAGCGCACGGCCATTTGTATTGCCTGGAACGAAGTAGCGGAGAAATCGTTTGGAAGCGGCATCTGGAAGCAGATTTTGATGCCGAAGCTCCCATTTGGGGCTTCTGTGCGCATCCGCTTGTGGACGGCGACAAGCTCATCTGCGTCGTCGAAAAAGACGCGGTCGCGGTTGCGTTCGACAAGATGACTGGACGAGTCATCTGGAAGTCGCTTACCGCGTCCGAACCTGGATATTGCCCACCGTCAATTATTGATGCGGGCGGCAAGCGTCAACTGTTGATTTGGGACGCAGACAAATTGAACGGTCTAGATCCGGAAACGGGCAACTCGTATTGGTCCGTGCCGTTGAAAGCCGGCTACGGGATGTCGATCGCGCAGCCGCGCCGAGTTGGTGACTTTCTGTTTGCCAGCGCGATTCAAAATGTTTCGGCTCTATTGAAATTGGACAGCACGAAACCGAACGCAGAAGTAGAATGGAGAAGCACTCCCAAGACTTCGGTTCATGTCGCGAACAGCACTCCGTTCATCGACAACGGCACGATCTACGGCGCCGATTGCCAAACCGGTCAATTCCTTGCGGTCGATTTGGCGACTGGCGATCGACTGTGGGAAACGTTTCAGCTGACCACGCAGGGAACGCGCCGAGCTTCGCACGGCACGGCGTTTGTCGTGAAGCATCAAGATCGGTTCTTCCTGTTTACGGAAACTGGCGATCTGGTTCTGACGAAACTTACTCGTGAGAAGTTCGAAGAGCTGGGACGATTCCACGTGCTCGAGCCAACGGGCGAATGCTTTGGCCGGGCGGTCGTTTGGAGTCACCCGGCGTTTGCCCAAAAATGCATTTTTGCTCGCAACGACAAAGAAATCGTCTGCGTCTCGTTAGCCAAGGACTAGATTTGCGTGGCGAAGAAGAACAAAAAGCAAGGCAAAGGCAAGATCCGCACGGAGTTTCGCAAGAACCGCGAAGTGCGCGTTCGCAAAGGAGACCTAACTCGCGAATTTCATGACGGCGACCGGTTCGACGATGCACGTAAGACGGAGCGAGTCAGCGGCAAAGGAACACTAAGCCGCAAGCGGACAATCGTCGGAGTCGACGCCGGTGACGAAGAAACCGGTCTGGTCATCATGCCGGAAGTCGACGAGGAGTCGTGCTTGCGTGGAACGGTGCTGAGCGTCGGCGGACTCCGAAGTCCCGTCGAAACGGACGGTGGGCAGATTTATCAATGTGCCGTTCGTCGAGTCTTGAAGACTGTCAGCACAGATCAGCGTCACGTGCTCGCTGCCGGCGATTTGGTGATGTTCCGCCCGGCCGACAACAACGAGGGTATCATCGAACGCATTGAACCTCGACACGGGATTCTCTGTCGAACGAGTCGCGGTCGCCAGCACGTGATGGTTTCCAACGTTGACTTGATGCTGATCGTAACCAGTGCGGCTGAACCGAACTTAAAGCCAAACTTGATCGACCGTTTACTGATCACCGCGGAAAAAGCAGGTATCAGGCCGATCATCTGCATCAACAAAGTAGACCTTGTGGATCCGGCCGACTTGCAGCCGATCGCTGGAGTCTACGGTCAGATGGGATATCAGGTATTGCTGCTGTCGGCTGAAAAGGGGACGGGAATCAATCGCCTGCGTTCATTTGTTGCTGATCGCAAAAGTGTTGTCGTTGGGCAAAGCGGTGTCGGAAAATCATC
>JAGQPC010000478.1 GCA_020426925.1 Planctomycetales bacterium
ATCTTGTCGTAGTGCTGAGCTGACCGCGTGTCGAAGTTTGCTCGTGTGATGAGGTTGTGCATACGAGCCTGATGTTCGAGTACCATCAGCGCCACGATGTCGCTCGTTGGGCGGAGATACGGGGCCGTGTCGATTCGATTACTCAAGTCGACAACGTTCGCTCCAGACTCGACGTCCAATTCTTCAGGCTCATCACGGTCTGATGCAATCACATTTCCCATGTGCCGTTGCTTGCCGTGCGTTCCTGTCACATACCATCCACCCCATCGTTCGTGAAACGGACTGCGGTGATCAGTAGTAAAAGTTCCCGACCCAAAAAATGGCTGCCCAGAAGAACTCGCGTAAACCGAACGTACGAGATGCCCCGGAACTCCTGACGTCCGTGACGATGCGTGGCACGTGATACACTGGCCCTTATCGCGGACAATCTTTGGTCGGTCAGTTTCTTCTTGGCTGAGCGTGTAAAAGATCGCGCCGTTCTGCGGATCGACTGAAGAGATCTCCAATACATCGCCTTTTTGCACCCAGCCGATGTAGACGTCATCATTGAAGTAAACGGCGCGAGGTCGAGCCGGATTAATCTTTCGCAGCTGGAAGCTAGTCTTTGAAAAGACGAGCATCTGCGATGAAGGAGACACATCGAGCGCCTCAAGCATTGCAGGCAAATATCCATGATTGCTATCGTACTTAAGCTCGAAGTCGCCAGCGTCAATCCGTTCCATCAACTTCCGAACTGGATCGGTTGTTTCCATGGAATTGTAATTGATCGGAGCCGCTTCAAAATCAAGCTGTCCGAACGCTGGTCGTGCACAGGCAATCATCCAAATGATGCCGAGAACCAGCTGTGGCTTCAGGATTCTTTGCTTTGCTGCGTTGTGCATATGATGAGTTTTCATGCTTACACCTCGGGCGTTTAAGGCTCTGCTTTGATTTTCGGATAAAGATATCCATAATTCAATAGCCTTTCTTGCCGACGCAATATTTTATTGCAGTGTATTTCGTACTTGCCAGATCCAGGCCGCGCCGATTTTGCGGCATATCACCTCTAGCACAGCACGGGAAAAGACGCAGAGCCATTTCTGGCGGCTGTTTCAGCTTCGCGTTTAGTCGTAGTGGAACTTGCTAATCTAACTTCTCGGCGTTCACTTGCAGACAGGGATCTTGACCAAGATCCACCACGGTTGCATGGGGTCCTTAGCAATAATTCATGCTGGTTGCCAGGAATCTTTGGACCGGTTCCTGATTCCGTTGCGTCGACTACTGCGTCCAGATATCATGGCGTACCCACACCATTTCCCGCCTCACGCTGGTTTGCGTCATGTTTCGTCGCACCCATTTCTGTTGCCTGTTGACTCTTGCATTTGCTGCTTTATCGGTTTGTCGCAATGAAGTGGGTGCGTCTGAATCTCCTGCTGACCAGGGTGATTCAGCGCAGCACTATGAATTCTTCGAAACGAAAATCCGGCCGTTGCTCGTCGATCGGTGCTTCGAATGTCACAACGAAGACGCTCAAGAATCTGGTTTGCGTCTCGATTCTCTGCAGGCCCTGCTGGACGGCGGTGAGCGAGGTCCGGCAATTGTTGTGGGCAAACCCCAAAACAGCTTGCTAATCCACGCGGTCAATCACAGCGAGGCCGAACTGCAAATGCCTCAGGGCGACAAGCTGTCAGCTGGTGAAATCGCCGACCTGCACAAGTGGATCGAAATTGGAGCTCCGTGGCCAGGGCAGACGTACGAAGACGCCCAATCAGCCGACGAACACGAGGGAACTCTGTTTAGCCCGGAAGAAAAAAACTTCTGGGCCTTCGTTCGTCCGATACTTCCAGAACTTCCAACGGTCCAAAATGAAACCTGGATCGAGTCCGACGTCGACCGGTTCATACTCGCTCGACTCGAAGCCAACGGGCTGACGCCGGCTCCACCAGCGACGAAACGCAAGCTGATCCGTCGAGCTTACTTTGACCTGATCGGCCTGCCTCCAACGCCTGAACAAGTCGAGCGATTCCTCAGCGACGATTCGCCCGAAGCATTTGAAAACGTTGTCGACTCGCTGCTGGCCTCGCCTCAATATGGTGAACGATGGGGAAGACATTGGCTGGATGTCGCGAGATACGCTGACAGCAACGGGCTGGACGAAAACATCGCGTTTGAGTTCATCTACAAATACCGTGACTGGGTGATTCAATCGATCAACGAAGACCTGCCGTACAATCAATTTGTGGAACATCAAATCGCGGGAGACCTGATCGATCGCACCGAAACCGAATCGGCCGAAGATTACATTCATCGCGTCAAAGCGGTCGGCTTTCTGTCGGTCGGCCCAAAAATGGTTGCAGATGACGATCCAGTTAAAAAGAAGCTGGACATCGTTGACGAGCAACTGATCACGCTGTCGCAGGGATTCATGGCGTTGACCATTGGGTGTGCTCGGTGCCACGATCACAAGTTCGATCCGATTCCAACATGGGACTATTATGCCATGGCAGGAATTCTGAAATCGTCGAAAACGATGGAGCATCTGCGAGTCGTCGCGCCGATCGGCCTCCACGAATTGAAGCCGACCGGATACGACGAAGCGTTTGCAAAATACAGCGAGCAAAAGGCAACACTTGAGGCCGAACGAGACGCGTTTCTCCGTCCAATCTTCGGAGATAAGTTTGACGAGCTCGTCAAAGACAATGCAAAGACCGACGAGGCCATTCCCGCCGACAAGAAGGATGTGTGGTCGACAATCAAGACAAAGTTGACCGAGCTAGAAAAGACCAGGCCGCAGCTCGAAAAAATCATGGCCGCTGCCGAAGGCGAACCGACTGATCAGCCGGTTCTGCATCGCGGCAACTATTTGGCGGAAGGTCCGCCAACGAAGCGGCAGTTCTTACGGATCATCGATGGCGAAACTCCGACGCCCATTGAAACGGCGGGGAGCGGACGATTGGAACTTGCACGCTGGTTGGCATCTGACGACCATCCGTTGACTGCCCGAGTATTCGTGAATCGAGTTTGGCGATGGCATTTTGGACAAGGCATCGTGCCCACTCCCGACAATTTTGGCCGGTTGGGCGAGCGGCCGACGCATCCCGAATTGCTCGATTGGCTGGCCGTGAAATTCGTTCACGAAGACCACTGGTCGTTAAAGCGATTGCACAAGCGACTGATGCTAAGCGCTACGTATCGCATGAGCACGCAATTCAATCAAGCCGCGTATGACGCTGACCCAACAAACCGATTGTGGTGGCGGATGCCTCGTCGCCGCTTGGAAGCGGAAGCGATTCGAGACGCCATACTTGCTGTAAGCGGTAATCTGGATTTGACCATCGGTGGCTCGCTGATGCCTGTCAAGGATCAGGCCTACGTAACCGGAGCGGTTCCCAATCAACGCTATGACAACCCGCGCCGAACCGTCTATCAGCCTGTGTATCGAAGTGCAGTTTACGATTTGTTGACGACCTTTGATTTCCCCGATCCCGCGACACTCAACGGCAGCCGATCAACATCTGTAATCGCGCCGCAAGCACTTTGGCTGATGAATAGTTCGCTGGTGGAACAAGCTTCAAAGCGTCTCGCATCAACGTTAACGAAGAATTGCGATGATGACATAGCTCGCGTTGAAACGTTGTATAGACTCGCCTACGGGCGGCCGCCGACTCCGAACGAGAAGGCCGCTATTCGGAACCACGTTCGGACTTCGCGATCGGACAACATGGAAGACGATGAACAGGCCGTGAATGCGTGGCTCGGTGTGTGTCGCGCAGTGTTCGCTTCCAGTGAGTTCCTCTATTTGGATTAAACTAACTTTGGACTGAAGCTATGAATCGAACGCCGCTCTCGAATAACCGGATGTCTCGTCGACAGATGCTACAGTCAAGCTCCGCAGGATTCGGATCGCTCGCGCTGGCTGGACTACTTGCCCAAGAAAGCGTGGCCGCCGAAAAGTCCCGCGTGCAGCGACCTCACTTTGCCGCCAAAGCCAAACGAGTGATCTTTGTTTTCTTGCACGGCGGGCCATCGCAAGTCGACACGTTCGATTACAAACCTGAATTGCAGAAACACAGCGGAAAACCGTTCACGTACGCGAAACCGCGAATCGTCTCGTCGCAGACCGGCAACTTGCTCGGTAGCCCATTTCGATTTCGGCAGCACGGCGAAAGCGGTATTCACGTCAGCGAGATCTTCCCACACGTGGGCAGCTGCGTTGACGATATCTGTTTCATCAATTCGATGCATTGCAGCAACTCACGGCACGGTTCTGCATTGCTCGAATTGCACACTGGTAGCGACACATTCATTCGCCCGAGCATGGGGAGCTGGATCAACTACGGACTGGGCACCGAAAACGAAAACCTCCCGGGCTACATCACGTTTTGTCCGTCCATGTCGCACAGCGGATCAAACGCTTACAGCAGCGCGTTCTTGCCAGCACACTACTCCGGTACTCCCATTGGGTTCGCGGGCGTGAAAGCAGACCAGGCAAAGATTCGCCACATCACCAACGAAAACACCTCACTGACGGAGCAGCGTCGAGAGCTAGATCTGATTCAGACGCTGAACCGTCAGTATCTCGAGGATTCCGGTCCCGATTCGAATTTGGAAAGTCGGATTGAATCGTTTGAACTCGCCTTTCGCATGCAAACTGCTGTGCCGGAACTCCAAGACTTGTCTGACGAGACCGATGCCACCAAACGCATGTATGGCATCGACGAAGGCAGGACAAAAGACTTCGGAACGCAGTGCTTGATGGCGAGGCGGTTTGCAGAAGCCGGCGTCCGTTTCGTTGAAGTCAGCCACCGCTATTGGGACGCTCATGGCCAAGTGGAGCAGAACCATCGCAAGAACGCCGGCGAAGTCGACAAACCGATCGCCGGCCTGATCCGCGATCTG
>JAGQPC010000479.1 GCA_020426925.1 Planctomycetales bacterium
TTTTGTACGACGGACCTCCAATCGGCTTATAGTCCGTCGTACGGCAAGTGTTGATTCCGGCGTGTAGTATGCCTAAGCAACTAATCTGTACCCAGCAAACGCTTAGCTTCCTTGAGCACGAATTCGTGGTCCATAAACGGTTCGTGCCCGATGTCTTGCCAGCGAATATTGCCATCGCCGTCAATCAAAAATGTGCCGTGCAATGGTTGGTTCTCAAAATCGTCAAATGCTCGGTACATCTTGAACACGTCAAGTTCGGAGTCGCTGACCAAGCGAATCGGGATCAAGCTTCCAAAGTCTTCAACCGATTTGCTGAGATCTGTTTGCTTGTCGGAACTGATGGCGATCATCTCAATGCCAGCTTCGCGAAATTTTTCCGCTTGAGGCGCAAACGCGTGAAGTTGTTCCGCACAATGCAGACAACCGTGGCCTAAAAAGAAAATGTAAATCACAGGCTGCCCTTCAAACTCCGATGACAGCGCCGTCTGGCCATCCGAATCTTCCAACGTCCAGCTGGGAGCACGGAATGGCTGCCAGCGGAACGGTCCTAAGTCGTCGAGATTTGGGCGGTCCCCGATGTCGTCCGCGTCGACGGAGGCCTTCCGCCAATCTGCTGGAAAATTGAACGCGTTGGCTAAAGGTGCAAGTCGCTTGTAAGGAGGAGCATCCAGATCGATCGACGATGAAATCTGTTGCAGTTTTTCGAACGCTTTCCGTGCCTCGTCCTTCTTGTCGGCTTGCCAAAAAACTTCGGCAAGATACGCCAGTGGCAGCGTTTCGCCTGCGTGGCCATCAATGTAGTCTTCGAGATCTGTGATTGCTTGGTCGGTCTGACCAGCTAGATGCTTAAGCATCGCGAGCTGCCACTTGTCGATTTCTCCAGCCGACTTGAACAGCTTCAGCGCCTCTTCGCCGTCGCCCGCTGCAAGTTTCGCGTGACCGTCGAGTTCGTCTAAGGCTTGTTTGATTCGTTTCAACTTGCGATCGAATTCGGCAGCTTCTTTCTTGCTGGCTTTCTCGATCGCCTCTTTCCGCTTCTTGTCATTTTCTGCGTCCGATTTGGATTCGGGTTGCTCGGCGTTTGCCTTGTCCGTGTCTTTGTCGTCGCTATCAGGTTTTTGGTTTTTCTCGTCGTAGTCGTTTGCAGCTTCGTCTTCGGCCTTTGTTACGGCTTCCTTCTTTTCCTGCGACAACTTGTCATGCAGCGTTTGTAGCTCGCTTCGGATGGCAGCAAGTTCTGAAATATCGCCGAGCCAGCCATGAGCTCGGCCGACGTAACGAAGCCGCTTGATTTGTTCGGGGAATTCGTCGGTCGGTTCGAGGTACGGCGAATCCGACAACTCGATTAGTTCTTTCCAAAGTTCGCCTTGAGACAAAACTTGAAACAAGCGAGTACGGCCGTAGTGGCTACTGCTGCTACGTTTTGTGACGAGGTTGTACCTTGGATGTCGCGGCAGCGAAATCATGTTTTTCGCGAGATCTAAAGCGTCGCTCACTCGGCCAATAAACATCATGTTGCGAATCAGCCATTCGTTGTTGTGCGCGAAGTTATGAATCTGATCGGGCAACAACTGATCTCGCATCATATGTGCGTGGTCAGTTCGGGCGGACGCTTCTTGTTGCCAAACGGCGTCCTCGTATCTTTTCAGCCGCGAAAAGATATGCCCCGGCATATGCCACATGTGCGCAATGCCGGGAGCCGCTTGGCCACACAACGCTGACGACTTGAGGGCTCGTTCCGGTTTCTCGTAATCCCACAAATGAATTCGATAGTGGTGACACGGATGCATTGGATTCTTGGCAAACACTTCACTCAGCAACGCATCGACCGCCACGTGGCTTGCGATCTTCACTCCGCTTCCGCGACCTTGCCACATCTCCAATGCAATAAACGCTTTGGCTTCAATGTCGTCTGGATAGTCGTAAACAACTTTCTCCAGTGATTTGATGTACGCCTCGAAACCATCTTTTTTGTCTTTGGCGTTTAGCTTTTTGTCGAGCGCTTCGATGTACAGTTTTACGCGATCACTTGCGTTTTCTTTTCGGTCGACGGCTTCTTTAATGAACTTCTTTGCGCGGTCATTGTTGTTGGCGTTTGCCATGGCCATACCCCAGTAGGCAGCCGCACATTTTGGATCGAGCGCCGCCGCTTGCCGGAAGGAACGCTCTGCTTCCAGATACCAAAATCCGTGCAACTGGCCGACACCCTGGTCAATGAACTGTTGAACAAGTCGGCTATGTGTCCTGATGGGGAATGAAACGTTTCCGGTGTTGCCCATCAAATAGGCAGCCTGCCGAGGCCCTTCATTGAACGCCTCGCCGTGTTGCGAATGGCCTTCGGGAGTCTTTGCCTTAGCGTCACTCTTCGCTTCAGCAGAATTGTCGGCTTCGGTGGAGCGTGCAAGTTCAGCGGCAACTGCGCCACAGGTAGGTAACGAGAAACACCAGAGAAGCGTCCACAAAATTGTTCTTTTCACGGCGGGGCTCATTGAGTGGGGAAGGCGGGTGTGAGCAGAAAGCTTCGGCAAGCGGTCGGAATGCTCGGCCGGTTTCGCCCTATTCTACAAACGGGCGCCATTGCATTCTATCACCACCATGCGAAACAATCGGGGGATAATAGTTCGAAACGCTCGAGCGATTTCTGTGATGATCTGGCTCGCTCGGCAAACTGGCATAAACCCTCAAAACGGCTTAACTCAATTCAAAGACGCAAATATGAGTACTCCACACGATTCGCTTAGTTTGACTCGTCCGAAAACTGCTACAAACGGACCAGTTCTAGTTGCGTTGAGAGCCATGACGCGAATTGCAGTCGCGGTTGCCCTCGTGGCGGCGAATGTGCACTCTGCCGATCCTCACGCGGTCGTAACTGACGACATCACAGACACAGACCCAAAGGCTGCTGCTGCGTTAGAAGCTGAACTGATTACTCAGGCTCGGCAACTGACGTTTGACGGCCGCCGCGCCGGCGAAGGATACTTCAGTGCGGACGGAGAGCGGATGGTGTTTCAAAGCGAGCGATCCAATGACAATCCGTTTTTTCAGATCTACCTGATGGATTTTGAAACAGGAGACATTGAACGCGTTTCGCCTGGCCACGGTAAAACGACGTGCGCCTGGATCCACCCTTCGGGAGACCGCGTGCTGTTCGCATCGACGCAGAATGATCCGAAGGCGAAGGAAAAACAGCAGAAGGAATTAGAGCTACGCGCAGCAGGAAACGAACGCCGTTATAGCTGGGACTACGATTCGAACTTTGAAATCTTCGAATACGACGTTGAGTCAAAGAGTTACAAGAATCTGACTTCGGCGGTCGGCTACGACGCAGAAGGATCCTATTCGCCAGACGGAAAGCTGATCGCGTTCGCATCAAACCGCCACGCGTATTCTTCGGGATTATCAAAGGAACAACGCGAACGCTTTGAGCTTGATCCGGCGAACATGATGGACTTGTACATCATGAACAGCGACGGTTCGAACGTTCGTCGACTGACTGATGTTCCCGGCTACGATGGCGGCCCGTTCTTCTCGCCTGACGGAAAACGAATCTGTTGGCGGCGATTTTCCGAAGACGGCGCGACTGCTGAAATCATGATGATGAACGTTGACGGATCAGGCGTCCGCCAGCTCACCGAAATCGGAGCGATGTCATGGGCTCCTTTTTTTCACCCGTCGGGAGAATACTTGATCTTCACGACGAACAAACACGGCTTCGCGAACTTCGAATTGTACCTGATTGATGCAGCGGCAGAATCGGAACCGGTGCGAGTCACTTACACGAAAGGATTTGATGGCCTACCAGTCTTTACGCCAGATGGCAAACAGATTTCTTGGACGTCGAACCGAACGTCAACAAAACAGTCGCAGATCTTCATCGGCAATTGGCACCACGAGGCGGCCCTGGCGAAACTCGCGGAAACGAAACGAGACCGAATCACTAAAGACACCGAAGAAGTAAACTCGGCAGTCGCCGCCGCAAATGAATCTGAATTGGATGAATCGTTTTCGGCGCAAGATGTCCTTAGGCACGTTGATTATCTTTGCCGGCCGGAACTCAAAGGCCGACGCACAGGAACGCTAGGCGAGAAGCTCGCTACGGCGTACGTTGCGGCCTGTTTTGACAAGTTTGGGTTAGAGCCCGCTGGCGACAATGGATCGTGGTATCAAGAGTTTGATTTCACGTCAGGCGTCGCGCTCGGCGAAACAAATGAACTGACGATGGGAGACACTGCTCTTAAGATCGGCGAAGATTGGTTGCCTCTTTCGTTTTCGAAAACTGGCAAAGTTGAACCGGCACCCATTGTGTTTGCTGGGTACGGGATCGCGGCTCCCAAAGACGACGACAACGAAGAGTACGATTCGTTCGTGCATTTGGACGTCAAGGACAAGTGGGTGCTCGCGTTGCGTTTCATGCCAGAGGGCATCTCGGCTGAACAACGGCAACATCTCGGCCGACATTCGAGCCTCCGGTTCAAAGCAATGCTGGCGCGAGACAAAGGTGCTCGCGGCCTGATCCTCGTCAGCGGCCCGAGCTCAAATGTTAAGAATCAACTTGTTAAGCTGCAGTTTGACGGGTCGATGTCGGGAAGCAGCGTTCCGGTCATTAGCGTCACCGACAAAGTGGCTGAAGAGTGGCTGCTGGTTGCCGGCAAGGACCTGCAAACCATTCAACAGAAATTGGACACCGGCGAATTGGCAATGGGATTTGAAATTCCGCATAGCTTGCTGTCCGCATCAATCGACATTAAGAAAATCCGGCAGTCAGGTCGCAACGTTTTGGGACGACTTCCGGCTGTGACGGATGCCGAGCAAAGTATCGTAGTTGGCGCGCACATCGATCATCTGGGAGAAGGCTCAAGCAGTTCGTCTCTGGCGAAGGAAGACGAAAAAGAGTTGATTCACTTCGGCGCGGACGACAACGCGTCAGGAGTAGCGGCGACGCTGGAAATCGCTCAATATCTGGCAGCTCGAAAAGCGAATGGAAAATTCAAACCCAAGCGAGACATTATCTTTGCAGGATGGTCGGGCGAAGAAATCGGGTTGATTGGTTCGAGCCATTTCGTGAATTCGCTGGGAGAAAACCCTTATCCAGGGATTAGCTCGTGCATTAACATGGACATGGTTGGCCGCATGGATAAGAAGCTCGTGCTCCAAGGCGTTGGCTCATCTAGTATTTGGCCATCCGAAATTGAACGGCGCAACATTCGCTTAGGAATTCCAATCTCTGTCCAAAACGACAGCTACATTCCGACCGACGCCAGTGTTTTCTTTATGCACGGAATTCCAATTCTGTCGGCGTTCACTGGGTCGCATAGCGAGTACCACACTCCGCGCGACACGCCCGATCGATTGAATTACGAAGGCGCGGCGGAGATCGCGAACTTCATGGGATTGGTGACACGTTCGCTGGCACTCCGAGATAACGCGCCAGATTACATCGAACAAGCGCGTCCGAATGAAGGTCAGCAACGAGCGCGACTTCGAGCGTATCTGGGCTCGATCCCCGATTACGCAGAAGGCGAGGTAAAAGGAGTCGCGCTTTCGGGTGTCGCCAAAGGCGGCCCGTGCGATAAAGCAGGATTGATGGCAGGCGACGTGATTGTCGAACTCGCCGGGAAAAAGATTGAGAACATTTACGATTACACGTACGCCATCGAAGCGTTGAAAATCGGACAGCCCACGCAGGTTGCTGTGACGCGCAAAGGAAAACGGATGGAATTTGAGGTCGTACCTGGATCGCGTGAATAATTGGCTCCATGCATGCATTTCTCGAAACACATCAAACTACGCTGAAGAGTGAGTGTGCGAGACCTTTTCGACAAAGGTCAAGTTTGCTATGACATTTTGATTGGACGAACAGTTGACATAGCCGTCATTTCAGGCGATTGTCGAGAAAAAGGGAGTGAAGTCATGGAACGCAGTACACAGGAAATCGCGGAAATAGATCGACACAAGTATTTCCTCAGCGAAAAACAGGGATATGACGTCGGCTGGGAATACGCTGAAAGCGATTGGGAACAGCATTACGGATCCGAATTTCGCCAACAGAACGAACTTGAAAACTCGTGCTGCGAAGCAATCGCCGGCTGCGATTCTGCTCCACAGTCCGAGTCGACCGACTCCGACGAGAATTGTGCTGTAGACTTAAACGCCAGAAACGTGGAAGCCTGTACCGCCAGCAACAGCTCATGCGCCCAGCACTCTTTGCGTGAACAATTCGCCGCGACGTCGAAACAATCTGAAACTAAGGCCAAAACGCGGTTAGACTCTTCGCATGAAAAGTTACAGCCGAAACCAACCGGAAGCTCAGGCAACGGAGATCTTGCTTTGCGATTCAAGAGACTATTCGGACGGCTTTTCTCATCCAAGTAGAATCTGGCGGCGCGCATTTGCGATCGTTTTCGTGTTTGGGCTGATCGCGACTTTTGCTGATCATGGGATCGCAGAGGACACTCTTGGAACGGTCGTCGAAGTCAAACGCAATTACTGCAAAGTTAGGCTGTCCATGAACTCGGCTGATGGCATCCAAAAGGGTGGTGTATGCCAAGTTGTCACAGCAGATACTCCGAGTGAAACCAAATCGGCAACGGTCACAGCGGTCAGGGACGGATTCGCAGTTGTCCGGTTGGACGATGGGACGGCATCGGTTGGTGATCGCGTTGTCGTTGTCAGCGAGCCGGGTCTTGAGCGCGACAATCCTCAGGTTGCGTCACTTGTCTCTGCAGCGGGAAAAAAAGTCGACGTCAAACTGATCGCCGGCCGAATGTTCGAGAATATCGAGCTGTTGCGAGTCGACGATTCTGACGATCAGAACATCAAAATCCGAGTCCGAGATGCGTCGGCTCGGCGTCCGCTGACGATATCGCTGACCGCGGTGGACTATATCAAATGTGAAGCGAAGTTGATTTTCGAATGCGCACCGGGCGCAAAGACGGCGAACTCCAGATTTAGTCGAAAGCAGGCGCTGCTCGCAAAGCAACACGCTGAATACGAGGCTAAGCTTCGGCAATGGGAACTGCTATTGGACAAGACCGGCGCAAAAAAATGGCCGGACTTGACCACGACAGAACATGAAGCAGCGATCACCGAACACCGCGACTTCATCAAAGTCCTGAAGAACGACTACTCTGATCTGGAGCTGTACGAAACTGACCATTTTCTTTTTTTATCAAACATCGAACGTCGCCATTTGAACCCGTATTTGATGCAGCTAGACGCGATGCACAAATTAATGATGCACATGTACGGCATCCCGGAAGACATCCGAGTGTGGAAGGGGAAAGCGTTGATTGTCGCGTTTGTCGAACGACAGCAGTTTGTTGATTTCGAGCGGCGTCACATCAAACAGCCAGCCCCCGCCGGTGCGTACGGAGTGTGTCACGCTGGGACGGACGGGCAAGTGATCGTGGCATGCTTTCGAGGCGATCGCCCCGCTGAGTTTGGGCAAATGCTCGTTCACGAAACCAGCCACGGTTTCATGCATCGCTACAAGACGGCGAAGGACGTTCCGTCCTGGATTAACGAAGGCCTTGCCGATCATCTGGGCCTGACCATCGTCCCTGCGAGTCAATCGGTTCCCAAGAGACAACAGGCGGCGCTCGAACGGATTCGTCGTACCAATTCGCTGGGAGGAATCGTTGGTTCGGAACTTCGCAACATTCGGGCAGATCAATACGGCCTGTCGTCGCTGCTGGTGCGTTTCCTGATTCAGAACGGAGACGAGCGATTTGCCAGCTTGATCGATCATCTGAAGGCAGGGCTAAATCTCAACGAAAGCCTGCAAATTGCGTACAACACGTCGCAAGAGCAGATGATCCGAGCGTTCGGAGTTTCGATCGGGATGCCGAATCTCCAACCGTGACTTGTGCGTCACTGAAGACGCGGCGTGCCTAATCAAGCGATGCGATTTCGAGACTCTTCCACTTCATCGGACGGCGGAACGGTTCGAGGTGGAGCAATACTTCTCCATTCTGAAATAGCCGGACGGTCCCGCTCGATTCGCTGACGGCAACAGCAACGCTTTTCGTTTCCTTTGTAATTCCCGCAGCAGCGACGTGCCGCGTGCCAAGCCCCTTGGACAGAGTGACCTCGGAAGTCGATTGGATGTGACGACATGACGCTTCTACCGTTCCGTCGGCAGATACGACGAACGCGCCGTCCAGCATTGCCACTTCTTTAATCGCTTCGCGAACCTTGGAATCGTGCAGGTTGCGTTCCTTGCGGTTGTATCCCTTGACTGGGTCAAATCCGATCGACTGACTCTTTGCCATTACTTTCCTGGTATCGCCGACAACGAAGAGCGTCCCCACGGGCTTGCCTTCGCGGCCTTCGCGGCCAAGTTCCAACGCCAGGTCGACAACGGCCTTCAGCGTTTCCAACGGAACGTGCGTGTCCAGATTTTGCAGGTCGCGGGCGGTCAGCCGCCCCAGATGCTCGTCCAGCCGGATATAGCTGAACGAGTCCGCCACGCCGGCCTCGAACCCGCTGTAAACGGCTACTACTTCGGCTCGAGGAACGAGCTGTTCATTCGCGACGGCGCTCAACATCGCCTGAGTCAGCTTTTCGTAAACGGGAGCTTCCGGAATACTCAGCAAGACCGTCGTCAATTCTTCAGCTTTTGCCGATGCGATAACGGACTCGTCATCCGACGCCACAAGCAGTTTGACTTTCTTTCCAACGACCTGCTTGACCGTTTCCCAGTCCACGACTCGTTCAGTGAGAAACAGTAACGCATCCGCTTCAAAGTTCTTGCAGGCCTGCGACGCAAAGCGAAGAATCTCGTCGAATTGACTCGTTGTCTTCTTTGCGTTCATAGAGAATCGTCACAACCGATTGCAGCCTTAGTGCAGACAGGGAACTTCGAAGAATTTAGACGCAAAAGTGGTTACGCACAACACGACTTGCGAAAACGAATTTAGATCATCAGCGGCGGCGATAAAAGATCCAGTCAGGCGTTACCGCTCGAACACTAAGATGCAAGTGGCAACGATTCTTCGAAACCGCGCGCCTACTTGAAGCGATTGCGAAGTCGCGAAAACACAGAGCTCCCACCACTAGGCTGTTCTTGCCGAGGACGTTCGTACACCGCCGGCTCATCACTCACTCTTCGCGAACCGAACGCTCGTAGGTAATAGAGATTTAGAGCCCGAATCGCGTGGCCTTTGGGGCCTTTGTCCCAATCGTGGTAGCGGTTGGCGATCATCAAATTCGTCAAGAACGCGACCGACTTGATCAGGCGAGGATCGTTCATTTGCTCGTCGGTCATTGAGAAAACCAGCCATTCCAAGATGTGGCCGGTCGTCTGAAGCTGTCGATCCGAGTCGCCCCAGCTCGCTCTCTTTTTGAACCAGTCACTGCTAAAGCTGCCGTCCGGGTTCTGCAGGGCAAAAGCGTATTCCTGATAGTCGTGCATATATTGCTCGGCTCGCCACCATTCGCCGGAAACCTCCTCACCCCGATATCGGCGTTTTAACGCGGCGTGGCTGATCGACATGATGCGGTGTGTACCGCCACAAGCGGCTCCGTTGATCGGCTCAGCGAGTTCAGCGTTGATCAGTTTGGGGAAATCCCATTCCGTGCCGTCACTCGCAGTCCAGCGGGCATCGGACGGCAAATACTGCAACAGTCCAATCAGTTTGAATGTTAACTCCGTTCCCTCGCGACAAGTAAGCTGCTCCGAGCGGACCAGGTCCATGATCGTGAACCGACGTCCGTCGACGACAATCGGTGTGTTGGAAGGGACATGTATTTGAGCCAAAATCGCCAGCAGCTGGCCATCGTGTCCTTGAAATCCGGGACCGACTCGACCCATCAGCGTGTCATCTTGAAGGTACAGAATCTGTCTGTCGTTGCATGGCCGGTTTTGACAAAGCCATTCGATGGCATTCGCGGTTTTCGCGCCGTGACCGCCCACGTGAATCTTGGCGTTTTGCCCCAGCGCCAAAACAGAGTGCATGGTCGACCAGCATGCGTGCTCCTGAGTATTCAAATACTGATGGTCGTAGATCGCGAGGCACCTTTGCAAGGGAACCTGCAGCGATTTAGCAGCTGCCGATGGCACGAATGATTGAGCTGAAGGTTGAGCTGACTCAGAATCCTGCTTGTCGAGCACTTCCGTCAATTCCCGCTCGCTGCCGCTTGCAGCCGAGTCAGCATGCTTGCTGTCATCGATCAGCTCGCTGGCCTCGAGTGCCTCAGCAGCTTGCTCTCTGACAATTCCTGCATTGCTTGGAGCAACAATGGCAACCTGCGACGGTTCAGCGTTCGCGCCCTCAGTTTTCATTTTTGGATCAGAGGCCGTGCTTTTTGCAGCACTCTCCTCTTCGACGGCAACTTTCTGTTCGTCCTTCGCATGTTTGTGCGCCGGTTTCTTAACAGAACTGTCTATGATGCTGCTCAAAGACACCGGAGATTGAACTGGCGGTGTGTTGATTTCACGGAGCAGGCCACGAAGGTCGGCCACGACGGGAGATTTGGCTTGCTCGTCGGACTCGACTAAAGGGGCTGGGTGAACGGCTGCTGCTGCTGCGTCTTTGACGCTTGAGAGCCGCGGATGGATTTCCAGAGGACTCTTCGAACTTCTGTGCTTCGGCAGTTTCGCGCTGCGAGCGATGAGTTCTGGCTTTTCTGAAACTCCGACTGATTCCGCTAGCTGCGGATTATCAGCCAAAGCGAATGTAACAAGCAGCACCAAGATCGGCGCGCTGCGTAGCAAGTGCCTCAAGTTCACACGATTCATCTGCCAATTCTCTGCACGAAACACCTGAACCGATCGCGGGACAAAATGCAAATCGATGTTTGCGGTTCAAGCAAACCATGTCTGGTGTGATATCGGTCTGTGCGTTCGTACAGGCCACGCAGATAGTGTCAAAATAGGAAATCCGCAAGTCGAGCGCGGTAAGACTTGCTGGCAAGTGGGCAGAATCCGAACGGCGAAGCGATGCCGGGAGCACGCGTAAACAACACACGTGGCGCAGTTTAGCGTGCCTATCCGATCGGTATTACCGGATCATTTTCCGGCGTTACAGCAAACCGCCATGAGTTCGGTACGGAGTCATGTGGTCAGGTTGATCGAGGAACCAAATGCGTTCCCATTCGGAGAGGATCATACGCATGTTCTCGGACGTGTAGAGCAGCTGGCGAGCTCGACGACCAGGATCACCCGAATAGATCGGCAAAATACAGCCAGTGCTCGAAATTATCGATGCAGCGAGCAACGCAGTGCAAAGGAAGCGTCGCATGAGTCCTACTCCTCCATGAGCTAGGTTCCGATCGCAAGATTACGAGTTCGGGTTTCCTTCAAATCCAGTTGTGGGCATCTGTGCGGGCTGTGTCGGTGGCGAGTTCAAAGCTCGTTCAGCATTCGCTGCTTCCGCTTCGGCCAAAGCAGCAGCATTTGCTTGCTCCTCTAGCTTCCGAACTCGTTCTTCCATTTCCTTGCCCGGCTTAAACGTTACAACGTATTTCTCTGGTACAAAAACCTTATCACCTGTCCTGGGATTGCGAGCTTTCCGCGCCGCACGTTTCTTGACCTCGAATACGCCAAAATTTCTGAGCTCAATTCGCCCTTCTTCAACCAACGTTTCAACGATCGCGTCAAACGTTTTCTGGACGATCTCCTTCGTCTTGAGCTGGGTCAGCCCAATCTCCTCAGAAATCGTTTTTACGATCTCTTTTTTGGTCACGACGAAGCTCCATTTGAGGCGGTTGAAGAGTCCCTGAATTCGTCCCAAGTGTATATGCCATAAGCATTAGTGTCAAGACAAAGCCTTTTCAGGACAGCACTTCAACCCACCAAAACTCGGCTTCTCTCGTCGCAAAACCGCTGATTTGATTGATTGCTACAATTAACCATAAGCCGTTTGTGCAAAAGGACTTACGGTTTAATATTCAACTTCGCGGGCCGATCGGCGACGTAAGCCCTTGCAATAAAACGACATACAGCCAAAAGGCAGATGCCCAATATCAGGCAAACGACTGAAAGGTAGTCCCGCTCAGCATGGTTCATCGACGTTACAACCGTCAAACTTAAGCCAATCGAATTAATCCTTGAAAATGTTTTCCGTGGTTCCGGAAAGCAGCTCTCATGACTGCCAATAAAAAAGCTAGGCTTGTCGAGAGGACTGCGAATGTACATCCAAGCGACCAGCCACGCCCTTCTAGGCATCCGACGAGCATCAAACCTGATGGATCGGTCAGCAGCCAATATCGCCAATGGCGAATACGGAGTGCGAGACATTGTTAACGTCAAGCAAGCAAGTCATGCAGTGCGAGCAAACGCGGCCGTTATCAGAGCTGCCGACGACATGACCGGACACCTGATAGACATCCTCGCCTGATCATCCATGATGGCCCGACTTCCCGATCTGCTATTCGCCGTCGTACAAGATCGGGAAAAACTGGCCGTCCATCGGCTCGCCTTTAGGAATGACAGGAACGCCGGCAAGGAGTTCCTCATCGGTGTCAGAACAGACGCCGTCGCGGAACACGTTCAAGACCAACGCTCGACGCGGGCGAGCGATCCGATTCTCGTAGGAGCCGTGGACGAGTAGCGGATGGTGAAACGCACACTCTCCTGCCTTTAATTCAACCGCCACCGGATTCTGAAACTGCTCCCATTGTTCTTCGGTCAGGACTTCCTCAATTGCATCCATGTCACCGGCGAGTCCCGTTATTGGCAGCAGGTCCCAACGATGACTCTTCGGGATGTACTGCAAGCAGCCGTTGTCTTCGGTGGCATCGTCCAGCGCGATCCAGCAGGTCAAATGGCACATTGGAGTTGTGCGAGTCCAATAGGAATAGTCTTGATGCCACGCAACCACGCCGCCGTGGAATGGAGGCTTGCAGAACAGTTGGTCGTGCCAAAACCGGACCGGTCCGTTGACGAGCTGACTTGCTGGAACGGTAAATCTTGGATTCCATAGCGAGTCATGAAAACCGGGCGTGATGCGCCACGATCCGAGTGCATGGAACAGAACGGTTTGGGGCGTCGCAGATTCGTTCGTGTGGTACTCGTACCACAATTCGTGTCCTTCATGATCGGAGTCGAAAAATGATTCTAGCTCGGATCGGAGCGTCTCAATCTGAGCTTCATCCAGCAGTCGCTTGCCGCGGACGTACCCGTTCTCTCTGTAAAAGTTGAGCTCGTCGGCGGATAGCTTCAACGATTCGATGTTATCGTATGAGGACAGCGGAGCGAAAATGTCGCTCACCATTTCATGTTTTTCAGATAGGTCCATCGCGCTACCATCTGGCTGTGAATTGCTGATTCGTTGCGGAGAATAGTATTAGGGCAAAGCGGCACACGTTACGCAAGATACTGCCCCAACTTCAGAACGCCGCCGCTCGGCCTGGAGCACGTGGATCACTAACCGCAGTGAAGTTCTGCTCTCCATTCCGCTCGCGAATGATCGCCTGCAAGATTCCAGCCGAGCCCAAACGTTGCACGTTGTGTCCGCGTTGCTGTAGCGATTGCGTCACGAGGCTCGGCATATTCGATTCCACAAACAGCACATCAGGACGCCACTGGTGGTGAAAACGAGCCGATCGAACCGAATCTTGGACGGTCGATTCGAGGTCAATGTAGCGGATGATTGCCAGTAAAACCTGAGTAATAATCTTCGGGCCACCAGCCGCACCCAAAGTCATGACCGGCGTTCCGTCCTTGACGATGATCGTTGGGCTCATACTGGAGAGTGGCCGTTTCCCAGGTGCGATCGAGTTATTCTCGGCGCCAACTAACCCGAATGCGTTCGGAATTCCCGGCATGGCAGAAAAATCATCCATCTCATTGTTCAGAACGAGTCCGGTGCCGGGGACCATGACTTTTGAGCCGAATGACGTGTTCACCGTCGCGGTGATCGCGACGAACATCCCCGAAGCATCTGCGGCCGCGATGTGCGTTGTGTGCCGCCCATAAACGTCCTCTTGCCATTCCGGTGGAAGCCCGTGCGCGTCAACCACGGTCGACTTGTCGAGATCTATCTTGGCAGCTAACCTCGCGGCATAACGCTTGTCGACTAATCCTCGCGGCACAGAAGCGTGGTCTGCGTCTCCGAGCCAATACGCCCGATCGGCAAACGCGAGCTTCATTGCTTCTGTGATAACGTGCACGAACGCGATCGGATCTTCGCTATGGATTTTCTTGAGATCAAAATTCTCGAGAATGTTCAGTATCTGGGCGACGTGGATACCACCGGAACTCGGCGGAGGAAAACCATAGACGGTGAAGCCTCGGTAGGTCGTGACGATCGGTTTTCGCTCGACCGCTCGGTAGTTTTGAAAATCTTGCTTGGTGATGATCCCTTCGTTCGCTCGCATCCATGCTTCGGCCTGCTCGGCGAATGCGCCTTGGTAAAACCACTCCGGGCCAATTGTCGCGATTGCGTCATAAGTCTTCGCCAGATCGGTCTGAACTAGACGATGCCCTTCAGGCCAGGGCTGTCCAGAAGCGTCCAGCAAAACGCCAGCAGTTGCGGGGAATCTGTTGATGTCTTCGGCAGTGCGAGCGATGTTTCCGGCCATGATACGATCGATCGGGAAACCGTTTCGAGCAACCTCGGCGGCCGGCCGCAGCAATTCTGAAAGCTGGCGAGTCCCTCGTTTTTGAAGTGCCAAATCGTACGCGGCGATGGCTCCAGGGACTCCAATCGCCAACGGCCCAGTACGACTAAGTTCCGGGATGACTTTCCCATCGCGAACGTACATGTCTCGATGAGCAGCCGCTGCTGCCATTTCACGGCCATCGATCGCCAAAATTTCGCCGTCCGGTCTGTCAACCAAAATGAAGCAACCGCCGCCGAGTCCTGAATTGTGGCTGTCCACAACACCGAGCATTACGGCAGACGCAATGGCCGCGTCGAGTGCATTTCCTCCTGACTGCAAGACTTTTAGCCCAGCGTCTGTGGCGATCGGGTGAACGGTCGCGATCGCTCCTCGTTGTCCTGTCGCTCGATCGGCGTGTGACTGCGTTCCGATCACCAGTGCAGCGAAAAAAAACGCGAAGAAGAACACGCTCTGTACGAAAACTCGTGCCCTCGATTGCCTCTTTTGAAGTTGCCGTGTTTTCGTAACCCGACACGTATCTGAGGGACAACTCGCCTCCTCGCGCGTCCCTCGCTCACGCTTCAGGTTGCAATTTTTCAGCAGTAAACTCAAAGAGCCCAATTTCAGAAGTTGCGCCGAGAGGCTGTAAGAATTCAGCGAGCGTCTGAAAGTTGGCGCTGTGCTTGGCGCCGCGTGATGATGACCTAACATGCCAGTTATGAATCTTGTTACGGGTGCGGGTGGGTTTCTTGGCCGATATATCGTTGAGCAATTGCTTGCTCGCGGAGAATCGGTGCGTGGTTTTGCTCGCGGACACTATCCAGAGCTCGTGTCATCTGGCGTTGAAATGGTCCAGGGTGACATTCGCGATGCGCAGCAAGTCGCCGACGCCTGCGGTGGCGTGCACACAGTTTATCACGTGGCAGCGGTCGCCGGGATTTGGGGGCCGTGGGAGCGTTATCACGGGATCAACACGGTTGGAACCGACAACGTCATCGCCGGTTGCAGAAAACACGGCGTTACGAAGCTGGTCTTCAGCAGCAGCCCAAGCGTGACTTTCGATGGTCGGGACCAGAACGGAGTGGACGAATCGGCTCCCTATCCAGTTACTTGGCTCTGCCATTATCCCCACACGAAAGCACTCGCGGAGCAAGCGGTCTTAGCCGCAAACGACGATTCGCTGTCAACGTGCGCCCTGCGGCCACATTTGATTTGGGGGCCACGAGACCAGCATTTGATTCCGCGGCTGACTGATCGAGCTCGCGCCGGAAAACTGCGGATCGTCGGTGACGGCAAAAACTTGATCGATATGATTTATGTCGAAAACGCGGCGTCCGCCCACCTGTTAGCAGCAGATGCGATGCGGCCAGGATCGAAGGTTTGCGGGTCCGCGTATTTCCTGAGCCAAGACGAACCAGTTAACTGCTGGGATTGGATAAATGACATATTAGCTCTGGTAGATATCCCGCCGGTTACCAAACGGATCTCATTGCGAGCCGCCTGGAATCTCGGACACTTGATGGAGACCGGCTATCGCTTGCTAGGAACTCAGTCCGAACCGCGGATGACGCGATTTTTGGCCGCACAACTGGCTACTTCGCACTATTTTGACATCTCGAATGCGAAAGCGGATTTTGGCTACAAACCATCTGTTTCGACCGATGAAGGGATGCGGCGGCTTGCCAATTCGCTGCTCAAGCGGTAGCTTCAAGGGTTCTCATTGGACCGCTAGGGATCACCGATGATCGCCAATTCTTCTCCAACCAAGCTCCCAGATGACCAGAGGATTGTTATCACTGGCATTGGCCTTACTGCGCCCAATGGGAACGATCTCCACTCTTACCGTGAAAGCCTGCTGGAAGGACGGAGCGGCGTCAGCCCCTACGAAATCCGGTATGTAGGCAAAACATTGGCCGGAATCTGCAACTACGACGAACGTAAGTACCAAGCCCGCAAGGAGATCCGCAGAGGAACGCGGGCCGGTTCGGTCGGCGTCTATTGCGGACAAGAAGCGGTCGCGGACAGCGGAATCGATTGGCAGAACACAGACAAGTCACGAGTCGGAGTCTACGTCGGCGTCACCGAACACGGAAACGTCGAAACCGAAAACGAAATCTATGAAATCAAAGGCTTCGATTACGACACCCAGTACTGGTCGCACCACCATAATCCGCGGACCGTCGCGAACAATCCGGCGGGTGAAATCTCTCTGAACATGGGGATCATTGGCCCGCACTATACAATCGGCGCCGCTTGCGCAGCCGGAAACGCAGGTTTGATTCAAGGGGCTCAAATGCTCCGCTTGGGCGAATGCGATTTGGCCATCGCCGATGGAGTGTCGGAAAGCATCCATACTTTCGGGATCTTTGCCAGCTTCAAAAGCCAAGGAGCACTCGCCGAACACGAAGACCCTGCAAAGGCCTCACGGCCGTTCGACATGGACCGTAGCGGTATCGTAGTTTCCGAAGGTGGATGCCTGTACACGCTGGAACGCCTGTCGGACGCGAAGGCTCGTGACGCAAAAATCTACGGCGAGTTAGCGGGCTACGCGATGAACACGGACGCAACCGATTTTGTTCTGCCGAATCCCGAACGACAGGCTCAGTGCGTCAACATGGCGCTGAAGCGCGCGGAACTGAACCCGGAAGACATAGACATCGTCAGTACGCACGCGACCGGAACTTCAAGTGGTGACGCTCAAGAATGCACCGCACTAAAGTCCGTTTTCGGCAACTGCAAGTCGACATACATCAACAATACAAAGAGCTTTATCGGTCACACGATGGGCGCAGCCGGCGCCCTCGAGCTGGCAGGAAACCTGCTGTCCTTTAAAGACAGAGTCTGCCATCCGACGATCAACGTCGACACACTCGACCCAGACTGCGACATCCCGGGACTAGTGACCAATGAAGCGCGACAAATCAGCAAGGTCGACTACATATTGAACAATTCGTTTGGAATGCTTGGCATCAATTCAGTAGTCATCATTAAGCGGTTTTGAAAGCTGCGAGCTGCGGCAATTTTGGAACGAAGTAAAATCAACGCTAGGAGAACGGCATACATGACACCTTCTGACATTCGCGAAGTCATTCTTGAGATCCTGGAAGATATCGCACCCGACGACGACCTGTCTAACATCAAGGACGACGTCGCGTTTCGAGACCAGTTGGAATTGGACAGCATGGACTTTCTCGACATCGTGATGGAGCTGCGCAAAAGATACAAAATCCAAATTCCAGAAGAAGACTATCCACAGTTGGCAAGTATGCAAAGCACCTGCAACTATCTTGAGCCACATATGAAAGATCTGGTCAAAGTGTAGGGCAGTCGCATCGCCAGCGATAACGCGCTGGCTCTCTCGCTGCGCGGCCTGCGCCAACACGCGGGACTTCTGAAGCATACGATTCGAACTATGCAACAGCGGCCGATGATCTGATCGACCGCTTTGGCGTGATCAGTCCCCGCTCTCCGGCCTAATTTGATCTCGTCGGCGAAAGTCAGCAGTCCAGAATCTCTGCGGCTTTCCTTGCAGGCGAATCAAGGCGGTAAAACCTTCTACAAGAGTCGCGCTGAAGGGAATCTGCTCATGAGCTTGTGGGCTCGTCATGCATTTGCATCGCAATCACTGTTTTTTTCCGTGAAACGTAAATCGTGCGTTAACAACTACTTGTGACATAAGTCACACAATCTCTCAAGCCAAGAGTATTGATCTACTCTCACTGATGGCAGTAAGATCCCAGCCATCTGTTCAGGGGGTCCAGAAGGCTCCCTGTAGCCCCGCACGTTAGAGTGTATCGAAAAAGAAAAGAGGGGACACCTGATAATGCGATCACACCACCATGCTATGCCGACCTCAAAAAGATGTAAAATTAATGAATGGAAAAGGCGAATTCAAGAACGTAAGTCTCGGAATTCACACATTGAACAACTCGAGCCTCGGCAAATGCTTACAGTCTCGTCTGACCCCATCCAACCTCTTCCTACGGGTGATCACACAGTCGATATCGAGGTGGGAATTATTGACACGGGCGAACTGTTCGACCTTGCGTCTATCAACACTAATGGCGAGCTCACCGTAGCACTTAACGGAGGCGACAACACTTGGTCAGCACGATCGACCAATGATCTAGAACTTGGTCCGTTAAACGGATTGAACCTCACCCTGTTTAACAACGATCCGTTTGTCGATGTCATCGTTCAAGGTCCGGATTCGATCAGTTTCGTCAAAGGAGATGGAACCGGTGCATTTGTCGTTACGGATACGATTGCGCCAACAGCTCCTGGTTCATTAGCCGCTTCCTCAGCTGCGCGAGTTGGACTCGATTCAGGATTCCTCAACGACGACTTTGGTGTCGATGTGGTTACCGTCGCTCCTGGAACTAACGAGCTGTTGGTTCTGCTAAGTGACGGAAGTGATTCGCTGGCTGCTCCCGCACACTATCCGAGCGGTGGAACCGAGCCGATCGTTGCCGCGATCGGTGATGTCGTTGGCAATCCTTTCCCCGATGTAGTCGTCGGTCACGCGGACGGTTCAGTTACCTATTTTGAGGGAGCCGGCGATGGCACGCTGACGTTTCGAAGCGACCTGACCGTTTCGGGGCTAGGTGCGATCTTCGATATGTCGATCGCCGACTTCGATGGAGACGGCGACAACGATGTGGCAGTCAGCGGCGGAACGCAAGTCAATATCTTAACTGCGAACGACGATCCGTTGCCGGTCAGCCCGATCGCAAACGGAGATTTCTCGCTAGCGTTAACTGGATGGGAAACCGAAATCGTTGGGCACGTCACTGACGGAGCACCAGGTCGCATCAACGCGTTGGGCGGATTCGTTCAGCTTCACGAAAACGAATCGTTTCTGGTTTCGCTGAATCAATCGTTCGAGATCCCACCAACACCGCAAACCATCTCGTTTGATTTGGAATCGCTTGGGCTCGACAATCCTGACGGTGGAGTGCCCGATTCGTTTGAAGTGTCTTTGCTTGCGGATGACTTGACGTCTCTGGTGCCAACGCATCGAGCCGAATCGACTTCGTTCTTCAATGTCAATCCGGGTGACAACGTGTCGGTGGGTGCTGGAGTCACATTCGATGGTCGCACGGTGACCGTCGACATCTCCACCGTTCCGGCTGGAACCAATGCGACACTCTATTTCGATCTGATTGGCAATCCGCCAGGCACCGGTTCGGTCGCTTCAGTCGACAACGTCAAGATCTCACCCGAAACAATCTTCGATGATTCATCAACTAGTCTCGCGCTAGCAGGGCCGTTTATCGATGCCGCAGGTTTAGCTCATGGCGACGTCGATGGCGATGGCAACCTCGACATCGTCGTTGCAGACGCCGGAGCGGACAAGCTTGTCGTGTTCAACGGCAACGGAGCCGGCGAGTACACTCGATCCGAAATTGACACGTCCGCTCAAGGTTCGACGCCACTGGAAGTTGCAGTGGGGCCAATGACTGCTGGCGATTCGATCGTGGACATTGCTGCAACTATGTTCGGCTCGTCGATCGCGATTACACCGCTGACTGCCGATACCGACGCGCCGATGGCGATGGTAACTGATCCAGACATTTCCGGAACCGTCACCACAGTTATCTCGGCCATCACGCTAACGTTCAATGAGCCGGTGATCGATGCCGGACCAACCGCCGACAACAGCGTCACAAATCCCACGGCCTACACATTGACAAACACAACTACTGGAGAGGCGATTCCCGTCACCTCTGTCGCTTACGAATCCGTTACGCAAGAAGTGACCCTCACGTTCGATAATAGCTTGATGGAAGACGGCGACTACGTGTTATCGATCGAAGGTGACGACGAAACTGCCGCGATCGAAGACACCAGCGGCAACCAACTAGGCGGTGGCACGGACCAAACATTTGGATTCACGCTGAACGCTGCCGGTCCTTTGTCGCCAGCAATCTCGATGGTGACGGGTGATGAAGGTAGAGAAGTCGCGTTCTCCACGACATTCTCAGATCCAGGTGGAAACGGTACCTACACGGCCACGATCGATTGGGGCGATGGTTCAATTTCGGCCGGAACCGTCACGTTTAGCAGCGACACGGGAACAATCGAAGGCGTGCACACCTACGCCGACAACGGAATCTATACAGTCAGCGTAACAGTCGCCGACTCGCTTTCACGCTCGAACCAAAGCGAATCGTCCGCAGTGATCGAAAACGTCCGTCCGAGTCTCACGCAAACGGTCGACGTGGAAGTTTTCGAAGACGAATTGCTCGCCATCACCGCCGGTACATTTACCGATCCAGGTTTCAACAACAATACAGCCGGAACGCAAGAAACGTTTTCGGCCACGATCGATTGGGGAGATGGAACGCCGGTCGATTCAGCTACAGTCACAGTCATCAACGGAGGAATTGGTACCCTGACAAGCGGGGCGATCGGTGGCTCTCACACGTATGCGGCTCCGGGAACGTACACCGCTCGAGTGACGGTCATTGACGACGACGGAGGATTGAGCTCTACGACGTTCTCCGTTCAGGTCAATCAGTTCTATTTCACGCCCGATCTTACAATCGCCGACATCAGCGGCAACGAGGGGCAAACGAGCAGTCTTTCTGGAGCATTCACCGATCCGCTCGATCCTGGCGGGCACGTCGCAACTGTCGATTGGGGTGACGGAAACGTGGAGGCGCTGATCGCTTCATTCGCGAACGGAGCCGGCACGATCAACGCTGCCCATGCCTATGCTGATGACGGAGCTTACAGCGTTTCGGTAACGGTTACTGATTCGACAAATCGATCGGAAACGGAGGTAGTCGTCGCTACCGTTTCCAATGTCGCGCCTTCGGTAACCGCATCGGCCAATCAAACAGCCAACGAAGACGAACTGAGTACATTTACGTTGGCGACGTTCTCCGATCCGGGCTTCGCCGACACTTACGCAGCCACGGTAGATTGGGGAGACGGGACGTCGGAAGCGGCAACCGTTCAAATTGCAAATGGAGCTCCCGGCATTCCAACTACCGGCTCCGTTGTTGGTGAGCATTCCTATGCGGCTCCTGGCAACTACGCTGTCACGGTAACGATCGACGACGGTGGTGGCGGCGTTGAGTCCGAACCGTCTCAAGTCACCGTTGCAGCAGTAGGACCGACTGTAGTTTCAAATGGCGACATCACGACAACCGAAGGCAGCGTCACGAGTTACTCGGCAAGGTTTACCGATCCAGGGGAAACTGGTTCGCACGCCGCGACTATCGACTGGGGAGATGGCACGACGACAGCCGCCACGGTTAACTTCTCCGACGGAGCTGGCACCCTGTCTGGCGACCACACGTACGCCGACAACGGGATATATGCGATCGTCCTTGAAGTTTCCGACCCGAGCGGTTCGACTGACCAGGCGACGGCAACTGCCACCGTTTCAAACGCCGATCCAGTAGTGGCATCGCAAGGCGATCACACTGTCTACGGCACCGACAACTTTACGCTTACGCTGGCGGAATTCTCCGATCTGGGTTTCACTTCGACGATCTCAGGTACGTCGGAAACGTTCGTTGCCACGATCGATTGGGGCGATGGCACATCTTCCAATGGCACGATCGCCGTTGCCAACGGATCCGCTGGTGAAGCAACCTTCGGCACGGTTTCTGGCACGCACTCTTACGCACTCGGTGCATACGCCGTCACTGTAACTGTCACCGATGACGACGGAGGCACGGGCGCTACGACGCTCACGATCAACGCGGTGCAACTCCCAGCGGCGACTACGAAGTTCTTTGTCGTTAACGATAACTCGCACGGTCAAGCAACATTCCGCTATAACGCGGACGGCGCCTATCTCGATCAATTCGATTTGACAGCCCCCGACCCTCGTGGAGCAACCACTGTTGCATCCGGAAATCCGCTATGGGTAGTCGACAAGAGCAACAGCGTCTATGTCTACGACACTGCCGACGATTCGCTGCTCGGTTCGTGGTACGCCGACGGGATCAAGCACCCGGAAGGGATCGCTACCAACGGAACAGACATTTGGATCGTTGACGATCACAAGGACAAAATTTATTTCTATGAAAATGCCGCGTCAGTACTCTCTGGATCTCTGGCACCAACCAACGAGATTTCCCTCGACAAGGCGAACCAACATCCAAGCGGCATTACAACAGACGATTTCATGATTTGGGTTAGCGATCGCGTCGAAGACGCGGTCTACGTGTACGACATGAGCGGAACACTGCTAGGAACCTGGCAGCTGGATTCTGACAATCACTACGCGAGCGGAATTACGATCAATCCAGGCGGCGGACACGACCTGTGGGTAGTCGACCGGCAAGATGACGCTGTGTATCGCTATACAGGTGGGAAGAATTGGCTTACCGGAAATCACACCGCGGATGGCGTTTTTCAACTCAACTCAAGCAACAAGCATCCCGAAGGAATCGCCGATCCGTCGTTCAGCATCAACATCGGTGACACAACTCCGATCACGACTGTTTCGCCTGGTGTCGCCGATGATTGGATATTCAGCGGAGCTGCGAATCAGACGATCTTTGTCGACTTCCTCAACATCACGGGCGGAACGCTCACGATGAGCGTTCTTGATTCGAGCGGAACTGTGCTGTTCACGGACAGCGGAAACCGTCAGGACCGAGTTGAAGGTGGCCC
>JAGQPC010000480.1 GCA_020426925.1 Planctomycetales bacterium
ATGACTTCGAATACTGTGTTGGGCGGCTGGACGAAGTTCGAGCGACGCTTGGCCGACTAGGCAGCGACTTCGATATGCTGCGCAAATACGTCGAAGTGTTTCATCCGTCTCAAGAGCAACTGGAGATGACGGGGCGGAAGATTCAAGTTCCTGCTGTCAAGCAGTTGACGATTCCTGTGATGGCTCAGATGCGGCGCCTCGTGAGCCGGCTGCGCGACCACATCGAGCTTGAAGATCGAGCAACGCCAAGTTTCCTGGACGAGCGAATCGTTGACCACTTGCTGAGCGAATCGAGTGGGTTTCAGGTGCTTGAGGCCGGCATGTTTGAGCTTTGGCGTTTCGAGCCGTGGCAATCCGTTTTTACCGTTCGGCCGTCAGAGACATACTTCGTGCGAAACGTTGCCAAGTTCGCGTACTGCGACAGTGAACGCCCCGCGACACGTTCAATGTATTCGCAGGAGCTGGCTGAGGACCGTGACCCGGACGATGGCGACGTGGTGCTTGTTTCTTATCAATACGGTGCGGCCGCGAAGAAAATTGCGTAGGAAATGGACCGCGTTATCCGATTTGCGATTCGATGATTTCGCGGACTTCGTCCGTTTCCCGATCCTGTAATTGTGGAATCGGGACAACAACGCCACAGCTCACGATGAACTGGAAAGCTTGGTCGACACTGATATCGAGATCGACTGTTTCGCTTTTCCGCACCGTGATCGTGTATCCGGTTGCTGGCATCGGCGAAGTTGGAATCAAGATACTGAGAACCGGTTCATTGGCTGCTTCGCGAATGGAGAGCATACTTTCGCCTGTAACGAATCCAAGCGACCAAATTCCAACTCGCGGATACTCGATGGCGACCACTCGGTTGAATTCCAAGCCAGATTCGTCGTGACTGAACACAAAGTCGGTCACTTGTTTGACTGACGAATATACGGTTCGGATGAACGGCACTTGGGTGATCGTTCGCTCCAGCGTGAGGTAGAGGACTCGGCCGACGCCGTAAGCGAGAAAACGCCCTAAGAAATAGAGCATCAAGATGAACAAGCAGAAGAACAGCGGCACAACGATGAATCGCTTCAAGTAGCTGATTTCGATGTACCGGTTGTAATAGTCGCGACTCGTGCGCAGATCGCCTTCACCCGGATCGTCATTGACGTCGTCGAAAACCTTGGTTGGAATCCACAGATTGGATTTCGGATTTGTGCTGGGCAGCTTCGTGAACTCGTTGGCTTCCATCTCCTCTTCAGAGATCTGGTCGGCGGCGCGAGTGTCATCAATGACCCAGCTGATCGCAATCTTCGAAGCGGTTTCGACGGGCTGCAGGATATAAGTCTGCAGAGCGCCGAACACCCAAACTAAGATCATCAGCGTCAGCAAAGGCGGCAGCACCACGCCAAGGCCGCGCAAGACCGCTCGACGAAAAGTGCCTGAGCGTAGAGTGCGCTTGTCTTGGTCTGTGGATTTTGTCTTAGCCATTTGATTCTTGCAGCGTCCTACATCGCACCGACCGCGGACTGATTAAGGTTCGACTTCAGGTCGATGGCATCCAAAGTGTCAAGATTTGATGCTCGTGCGGCAACAGCAACTGCCACGTATTTTGCACCATGTCTTTTGAAAACGGCGGCGGCTTCATCGCAGGTTGCACCGGTCGTCATCGTGTCGTCGACCACCAGTACGCTTGCGTCTTGCACATCAAAACCCCGCGACAACTCTAGGGCGCCACGGACGTTTCGTGACCGTTCGGTCACCGAGAGTAGACTTTGTTTTCGAATGTTACGCTTCCAGTGAAGTGCATGGGGAAAATAAGGGATACGCAGGTTCTTCGCGATTTCTTCAGCGATAGGTGCTGTACCGGTGGACCCTTTCAAGACGCGACGCAGCCAGTACTTTGGAATTGTTACAACGAAATCGACCGGTTGAACCGTTTGCTTCTTCTGTAGTCTTTCGGCTAGCAGCACTCCGATCGATCTCGCCAGTGGAGACTCGTGAAACTGCTTGGTCCTGATCATCGCCTCTCTGAGTTGCGATCGGAATAAGCCTAATGGAACTATGTGGTCAAACCGAAAATTGCGCTTATCACATTCGGGACACTTAGATAGCCCCAAAACCGTGGATAGCGACAGTACTCCGCAGTGATCGCAGAACTCAGCGTCGCTGTCGATACAGATTTCCGAAATGCATTCGCCGCACAAGCCAGTGTGATCCTGAGATTCTGTCTGACCTCCGCAGAATGTGCATTCGGGTGGAAACAACAACTCCACCGCTGCCCCCATCAGGTTGGACAAAGCGTGCCTCATACGCTCCCGTTCCAGTGGTTTTTGCCCAAGTTCAATGCCGACGATCACCGAGCCCCAATGATAGTGATTCAGACGAGCTTCGCGAAGCAGGCAGGAATGCTGTTCCGGTGCCTACTTTCGCAGATACCGTCAAAGTCGGCACAACCAGGCCGAATTTGATGCCGAAGCGCAACATTTGAAAAGTGCGTTTTGTCAACGCGAAACGTATGCTTCTATATCGCGATTTCACAGCGGGGCACTACTCTTGACTGACAACGATTTCATGGGACAGCGGCACGAACCTCGCTTCAGCGTGCGCAACCTTGACGCGACCGTCGTCACGGTTGCGGTCAAAACCGCCGAAAGTCAAGAGCCGATTACCATTACGGGTGTCGCGGCTGATGTGTCGGCAACGGGTTTGCGGCTGGCGCTCGATGATGTGCCGCCGAAAGGATCGCAGGTTGCGTTGCATTTTCAGATTCCAGAGATCAAAGTTGATCTGATGCTGGAAGGTGTTATCCGTTGGGTCCAACCGAAAGACCGAAAGTCTTGGTGGGTCGGGTGCTCGTTAGATACGCCGATTCCGGATGTTGCACTGCAAGACATGGCCTCACACGCAATCATGGATCGGCGACAAGACGACAGGCTGCCGGCGGCAACTCCCGCGAAAGTCAAGTGGGAGCTGAGCACCGATGTGACTGACGTCGTCGTCAAAAACTATTCGCTCGGCGGCTGTGCGATCGAAACGGAAAGTCCAGTCGAACCGGCGAGCGACCGAATGTTATTGCTGTTCGAATCGCCGGACAAAAGCGAATCGGTGCAGATCCCCGTCCGTGTCGTGTGGTCTCGAGGAACGCGGTTCGGCTGCTCGTTCTTGTCAAACCGCGGCTATTTGCAGATGCGCAAGTTTGTCGAATCAGACTCACAGGCGGCGGAGCGTGAAAAACGCGCAGCTGTGATGAGTCAGCGTTTTGCACCGAGCACGAAATGGAGGTGGATCGCGATTGCTGCAATCGTAGTGCTATCGATCCAAGCCGTACACATGCTCGACCTTCCTATAGTGAATTCGATTCGCGGCAGAATGCGGTCGATGTTCGATTCGACGGCACCAGAGCAACCTGGCACGAGCACTCGCACGGTTGTTGATTCCGCGTCCTCTTCCGATCCAGACGCGTAATACTGACCACGGCATGGCCGCCCTTCGGCGATTGAAGGGCGGGCCACTTGAAAAAGTTACGCCGTAGTCTCAAATGGAATTACGCAAAACGCCAACTGAGGCGTCTTCTTTCGATTGATCGTCTGACTGACTTCAAATCGCAAACGACTATTGTTGCTTTCCAACGCCTGTACTACAGAGTCGTACGTGATCGACTTGTCGCTGGAATCGAACGACACGGTCACCATTAATCGAGACGCGTCAGGGGCCGGAACGACCGATTCAACACGCACGCATTCCATGATTTCCTGTGGTTCGCCCTCGCCGATGCAGTAGCTCAATGCGTGGCTCACTTGTGAACACAGTTGCTGGTCTTTGTAGATTCTTCGATTATTCATGGTCGAAATCTCGTGTTTGGTTGTGGCAATGTGCTGGGAAAACCCAAGCGGATACTCGACCTTTACGGTTACGAAAGGTCAAGATTAGACCAAGCGGAAAACAGAAGTGAAGCACGCATGATAACAACCTTTCCTCGCAATAGACGGCGACTCGAAGTCGCAAGATGACGCGATTGTGGATTACCAGGCTTGGACACAGCTAAATCGACCCTGGTTCGGATGACCTGAGTAGACGTACATCGATACGCTGCGCAGAAATGAAGGTTTCAGCGAGAATGCCGTCGGGCAATGGTTGTTTTTGCCGGCAACGATGATTACGCTTTCGTTCGACCGCAACAACTAACCTGGCGTCTAAAAACAGGCAAACCGGATGACCGAACATGACCCATATTCATTGGACCCGTCCAAAGTTCAGGAACCGCCTACGGGGCTGGTGGGATGCCTGAAATACATCGGGCCCGGATTCATCCTGTCGGCATCGATTGTCGGATCAGGTGAATTGATCGCGACGACGATCCTCGGCGCCGAGGCTGGTTTCGTATTGCTGTGGTTCATTATTTTCAGCTGCATCGTGAAGGTGGCTGTGCAGCTGGAATTTGGGAAGCACGCGATTTCGACGGGCGAGTCGACCATGGCTTCGCTGAATCTGTTGCCGGGTCCGCGGATCGGATCTGCCAACTGGTCGATTTGGACTTGGCTGCTGTTGATGTCCGCCAAGATGCTGCAAGTCGGAGGAATTGTCGGCGGCGTCGTGATGGCGCTGGAGCAAATGTTTCCTGTCTTGGCCCCCGCCGTGCCTGACGCGACGTCGGCCGTCCAAGTGTTGACGACCTATGCCGTTGCCGCATCCGTGTCGTTGATCGTTTTTCGTGGCTATTACCGAGTCATTGAGAAAGCGGCGCTCGTCATGATCGGCTTGTTCACGGTGTTTACCGTGGCGTCGCTTGTTGCTCTGCAGTGGACCGACAAAGCCATACAGCCGAACGAGTTGGCGTCAGGATTAATTCCGAATGTCCCATCGCAAATCGACGTCATCGCGCCGTCCAGCGGAAAGGATGGAACTTTCACCGTTTCTGAGATTCACGTCGAAGGTGGTTCCGACATCGACGAAAACCAGGAACTCTTCACGCTGGTCAACGAAAACGGCGAGACGTTCGCAATTCATTCTCACGCGGCCGGAACGGTTGGCGAAGTTAAAGTCGGTTTGGGAGACGAAGTATCAGTCGGTACGGTCGTGGCCACGATCGGAACTTCGGCACTTATCTTTGTCGCGATCGGAGCGTTCGGAATCACAGGTGTCGGCGGCGATGAAATCATGGCCTACAACTATTGGCTGATCGAAAAAGGATACGCAGCGTATGTTGGCCCAAAAGAGGACACTGCGGGTTGGTTGCACCGAGCGAAAGGCTGGATCCGGATCATGTACTTGGACGCGATCCTGTCGATGATCGCGTATACATTGATGACGGCGATGTTTTATTTGCTCGGTGCTGCTGTTCTCAATCGCATGGGAGAGATTCCAGAAAGCAATCAGCTGATTAGTACGCTGTCGACGATGTACACCGAAACGCTAGGGCCTGGAGCTCGGTTTATCTTTTTGATCGGCGCGATCGTCGTTTTGTATTCGACATTGATGGCTGCTTTAGCGGCCTGGTCTCGGTTATTCTCGGACGCGTTCGGGAGGATCGGACTCTATTCATTTGAAGAGTGGGCTGCCCGCAAAAGAGCGATCGCGATTTTCGCGTGGGTTATTCCAGCGATTTGGGGAACACTATTCCTGACATTCAAGGCGCCAGGTTGGATGGTGTTGATCGGTGGCGTAGCGACCACAATAATTCTGTTGATCGTCGTGTTCGCAGCAGTCGTGTTTCGATATAGCAGGCTTGACCGACGTTTGGTACCAACGAAGTTATATGACTTGTGCCTGTGGCTGAGTGTGATTTCGATCCTCATCGTCGCGATCAGCGGCATTCTCTGAACGGGGTTTTGGCCGGACATGTTCGACTCTATATTGAGCAGTCGAAAGTCTCTGTATAAGTTGTATTTTCAAGCAAAGCGAAACATGTCAAACACAACGCAATTGGACCTTCGATCGTACATCCGTGACATTCCAGATTTCCCGAAACCTGGAATCATGTTTCGCGACATCACGCCGTTGCTTGCGTCGCCCGAGGCTTTTGGCGAAGCGACGCGCCGGATGGCGAATCATTTTCGCGATGCCAATGTCGACATCATCGTCGCGGCAGAAGCTCGCGGATTCATCTTTGCCGCACCTTTAGTGGCTGAATTGAACGCTGGCTTCGTGCCGATTCGCAAACCGGGCAAACTGCCATTCGAAACTCACGCGTTTCACTACGAATTGGAGTACGGTACCGACACGCTTGAAATGCACGTCGACGGGATTGACGAAGGCCAAAACGTTTTGATTGTCGACGACTTGCTCGCAACCGGTGGCACGATTGAAGCGTGCTGCAAACTGGTGGAAAAGAACGGAGCAAATGTTGTGGGGTGCGCGTTTTTGATTGAGTTGAATGGTCTCGGTGGTCGAGAACGCATTGCGCCTCGCGAAGTTTTCCAATTAATCGACTATTAGATCTGTACCCGCAGTCAGTTTGCCATCGATGGAACAGCTTGTTGACGTCCTCTTCGAAGATGACTCAATCGTCGTCGTCAACAAGCCGAGTGGAATTCTGACGCAAGCTCCACCCGGAATCGATTCGCTGGAAGTCCGCATCCGCGAGTACCTTCGCTGGAAGCACCGGCTGACCGGTGACATTTACGTTGGCGTCCCGCATCGACTCGACCGCCCCGTTTCCGGAGCGATGGTCTTCGCACGACGTCGCAAGCATGCACATCGCTTGTCAAAGCAGTTCGAGCGACGAGAAGTCGGCAAAACTTACTGGGCGATCGTAGAAGGCACGGTTGCTGACGATTCTGGCACGCTTCGTGACTACATGCGTAAGATTCCGGGACGAGCATTTTCCGAGGCTGTTGACGCGGAACATCCCGACGCAAAAATCGCCATCCAGGACTTTCGCGTGCGAAAACGGTTCGCGACTCCGCACGAATCTACGTGGCTCGAAATTGAATTGGCCACTGGACGCACGCATCAGATTCGCGTGC
>JAGQPC010000481.1:0-201 GCA_020426925.1 Planctomycetales bacterium
GTGTGAAGCTCAACGTGTTCGACTTTACGGTCAGTCGCCATCGAGACGGCCCGGAACTGTTTTTCGAAAAGTACACCGGCACGATTCTCGGAGACTGTTGGCACGGATTCGGCTCGATCGCCGCCGCATCCGATGGCTCGATCATGCGCGCCGCGTGCAACAGCCACGCTCGCCGTAAGTTCGAGGACGCGACCGACTACC
>JAGQPC010000481.1:317-5396 GCA_020426925.1 Planctomycetales bacterium
CACTTCGCCAAACAGAATCGCAAGCTATCTGGGACGCCATGCGCACCGAGCTCGATTCGATCGACGACCGCACCGAGCAAGTCGTCTTGCCCAAGAGCGAACTCCGCAAAGCATTAAACTATCTTCGCAACCACTGGACCGAGCTGACTCGCTACCTGGACGATCCGACATTGCCGATCGACAACAACGAGTGTGAACAATTGATGAAGCAAGTTGCCTTGGGCCGCAAGAACTGGCTCTTCGCCGGATCGGTTGCCGGCGGAGAACGCACCGCCGGATTCCTGACGCTGGTCAGCAGTGCTCATCGCAACGACCTCGACGTCTGGGCCTACGTCAACGACGTGCTAAAGCGCCTGCTCGCTGGCGAGACCGACTACGAACCGCTGCTCCCTTGGAACTGGGCGGCGACTCACCCGAATCACATCCGCACCTTCCGCCAGGACGAACGGCGAGAACGACAAGTCCGCAAGCAAGCCTCTCGCGAAAGGCGTCGAAGACAAAAAGCTCTCAGCAAGTCAAGTCGCTAGCCCACTAACCGCACCGCGCTCTCGCCAAAATGCCGAGCGAAACCTAACCGCTCTGCTGCGCGCTTACACACGTGCTGCAATGACCCTGGGCTATTTCAAAACTTGATCAAACCTAGTGATCATTGCTTTGATGACTTCATTAGCCCGATGACAAACTTCCTCTTCTTTGAGGACCCTCGAACGGTTACAGAAGCAAGGGCGATCTTCTTTAACCACAAGTTGCCCAACAGAATTGGTACGCTGGGCCTTCCAGGCGGTGACGTGCAACTCTATGCGATGCAGCTGCGTTTCGCGTTGACGGAACGGTTGAGCCTGATTGCCGTGAAAGATGGCTTTATCGTTACAGACATCGATGGCGGCCCGCTGGACGGTCTGCTTGACGATGGTTGGGCAAACATTACGGCTGGCTTAAAGTACAACGTGCTTCGCGACCCCTGTGCAGGCAGAATTGTTTCGGCTGGTTTCACCTACGAAATGCCTTTCGGTTCACAGCGAACGCTCCAAGGTATCGGCGATGGCGAATTTCACTTCTTCATGACCGGTGGCCAGCGTATCCTGGACGGGTTGGGCCACGCCCTGAGTTCGTTTGGTTACCGCCTACCCGTGGATGACTTCGAGCAGTCTGCTGCAATTCATTGGTCAAACCACCTCGACGTTCAACTGACGGAAAAAGCATACTTATTTACAGAGCTGGTATGGTGGCACTGGACGGATGACGCAGAAGGCGGCTTGCCGCTCGGCGTTGCAGGTCACGATGCATTCAACCTCCGCAGCACGAACACGGTTGGCAACGATCTTGTCACGCAAAACGTAGGCGTAAAGATTAAGCCATCGGGCAACGCCGAACTTGGAATTGCCTACGAGTTCCCGCTAACAGGTTTCAAAGACGTTCTTGAAAACCGAATTCAAGCTGAACTCATCCTTCGCTACTAAACCGAGAAGCGAGAGACGCCGACGCCGCATTCACAGCGACGTCGGAAGTTTGAAGTATGCCTACGTAAGTGTTCAGCGGAACTTCCGCTGAACACTTAGTCGTTGATAAAGTGGCGATTCAAAAACGCAGTAACTCTCTGAGGGCTGACGATGCCGACGATGGTCTCGTCAACATCTAGCACCGGCACATGGCGATGGCCACTGACAGCCATCACTGAAAGAGCAGCAGCCGCCGGATCGGTCGTGTAGACATGTTGCGGGCTCTCTGTCATCAAGTCGCCGACAGATTTCTTTGAGAAATCGTCGCCGCGTGCGACCGCGTTCAAAACATCACGGTCGGTAAACACGCCTGCGAGTTTATTGTTGCCATCGTGGACGATCAGGCACGCAACGTGGCCCTCCGCAAGTTTCTTGATGGCTTCCACTGCTGCCATATCCTGTGATACTGCGGTGTGAGGACGATGCCGGATTCTGGCCACAGTCTCTTCCGCGAGCGCTCTTTCAAGCGATTCGCCGTACACCTTAGGATCGTAGTTCTCCAAAGGATCTTCGAATTCAACGTCTTGATATGTCATCTCAGGCACCCTCACGCGATTGCATGTTTGGTTTTTGTCCTACACGTTGAACCATGACCTGTCGCGGGAAATGTTCTGCGATGTATTCCATCAACCCTTTTTGCCCAGCGAGCCCCGCGACCTGACCGTTCTCGTCAACGACAGCAAGAAATCGCGTGTTCTTAATGTCGAGTGAATCAAGCACCGCCGCGATGTTGTCATCGAGCGACACTTGAGGCCACCTTTTCGCGGCGTGTTTATCAACTGGATCATCAAGACCTGCTAGGTCGTGCACAATCAGTTGCGTCAGCATGCATTCAGTGAACATGCCGATTGGTTCGTTGTTGTCGTTGACCAACAAGGCACAGCCGAGATCACGATCGCGCATTTTCGCAACGACAGATTTCACACTTTCGGTTTCTTTCACAAGCACCGGATCTCGCAAGTTCAATCTCCGGACCGGCTCGTCATTCATGTTTTCGTACAAGCCCATGCGTAGGTGCTCCTTTCATGTCAGTTCGTCTTTCGCCACAGCCCCTTGGTCCGGGGGCTGAGTGTGATCCCCGCCGGACAAAACGCTGCCGTCCAAGGACTGCGGCGATTAAACTGTACGCGAATGTGGTGCCAAGCGCCGTGTAGACGCGCGACAGTACTTATACGCGCCCAAAAGAATTGCCTCCAGGACGCATGTGTGCGAATTAGCGCAGATACAACTATGAAACGCGCGAATCAGCGCATTGGAGCTCAAGAATCCAGTGATTCGAAAGCACCAGTTAGTGCTAGAAATGACCGCAGTGCGTCCGTTCCGCCAAATTCATCAGGCCGCGGCCACCTTCGTGTAAAACCGCTTCTCCGTCGTCACACTTGATGTCGGCCGCGTCGACGTCGATGTCACCTGGCAACTGGTACACGATATACCCTGGAGAATCCAGCGACAGGATCTTGATGCGGCGTTCTTCTTTCTTGAGGATTCCGCCGTTGGCAAGATCACGCACGAACGAGTAACCGATTACCTTTACTATCGGGCCATCGCAGGAAATCGTCTTGCCAAGAAAGTAGCGGGCTTCGTCTCGCTCAAACATCCGGCGGTGCGAAACGAAAAGCGTGTCACCTGTTTCGAGAATCATTCTGCGTTCTCCCATTTGCGTGCGGCAGTTTCACTTATCTAAAGTGTAGGCCAGCAGTTCGCAGAAACGCGTATCGCGATAGATTACCTCAAGTTCCAGTTAAAATGGTCGGAATCGCACGCTTCTGCTTCCGGAGATCCCTCTGATCGCGGTGGCAAACCGCATTACTGTGCGCGAAGACAGCCGAGGACTACTTGCGCCTGGGCTTGTAGATTTCGACGGCTGTGCCGTGGAAGACTTCCCCAGCGTTCATCAACGTTTCGCTAAGCGTTGGATGAGCGTGGATCGAATCGGTTAAATCGTGAACGACACACCCCATTTCGATCGCGATCACGGCTTCGGCTATGAGCTCGCCAGCCCCAGCACCGACAATGCCACAGCCGAGCAGTCGTTCCGTATCCGGGTCGACGAGCCACTTTGTAAGGCCTTCGCCTCTACCGAGTGCCTGAGCGCGGCCGCTCGCAGCCCATGGATACGCAGCGACTTCGTAGTTGACGCCATCGCGTTTCGCTTCCATTTCCGTCAGGCCAGCCCAAGCGATTTCGGGGTCGGTGAACACGACGGCAGGAATCGCCAGCGGTTTGAATTCGGCTGGGTGGCCAAGTAAAGTCTCCACTGCGACCTTCGCTTCGTGCGATGCTTTGTGTGCAAGCATCGGTTCGCCAACAACGTCGCCAATCGCAAGGATGTGCGGATCGTCTGTTTGCTGTCGCGTGTTCGCTCGCACAAAGCCGCGCTGAATGATTTTTACCTGAGTATTCTCCAGCCCAATATCGGCTGAGTTGGGGCGTCGCCCTACAGCGACCAACACGCGATCGTAATGCTCAACGCCGAACTTGTTGGGGCCTTCAAATGCGACCTCAACTTTGTCGCCTCGATCGCCAATCGCACCGACTTTGGTATTAAGGAAAATGCGGCCATCGAGCAACTTTTCCAATCGCTTTTGCAGCGGCTTGACGAGATCGCGGTCCGCACCGGGCAACAGCCCATCGGTGAGTTCAACGACGCTGACTTGTGAACCGAGATGCGCGTAGACGCTGCCCATCTCCAAGCCAATGTAGCCACCACCAATGACCAGCATGGTTTCGGGAACGTCTTGTAGGGCCAACGCTCCGGTCGAATCGATTACTCGCGGAGATTCCACGCCCAGCGAACCTGGCGCTGCCGGCGTCGATCCGGTTGCCAGAATGGCGTGATCAAACGTTAGTCGTCCGCCTTCGGGGATCGATTCGTGGTCGCCTTCGAGTTTCACGGTCGTCGAGTTTTCGAAGGTTGCTCGAGCGGTGATGACAGTCACGTTTCGTCGTTTGGCGAGCTGCTTCAAGCCGCCTGACATTAGCTCGATTACCTTGTCTTTTCGAGCACGAACCGCGTCGATATCGACAGTGGGCGAGCCGAAGTTGACTCCCCACTCTTCGGACAGTTCGTCCACTTCGCTCATGACTTTGGCGACGTGCAAGAGCGCCTTTGACGGTATGCACCCGCGCAGCAAGCATGTTCCGCCAAGCCGTTTGTCTTGTTCGACAATGGTTACCTGGACACCTTGGTCGGCGGCTATAAAAGCAGCGGCGTACCCACCGGGCCCGCCGCCGATTACTGCAAGCTGCGTATGCATACTGACTAAGTTTTCTAGCGAGACAAGAATTCGACAACCGTGTTGACGTCAACCGGAAGGCTGATGTCAGGGGCGCCGGGAAGGCCTTGAACGGTTGCGCGGAGCGTTTGCATGTCAGATGCCAGCCACTCCGTCGGTTCTGGCTGAGTCTCCTCCATCAGGCTTCGATAGACGATCTGCAGATTCGGGCGTGCTCGGACCGTGATGATATCACCTGCACGCAGGCGATACGAAGGGCTAGTAACCTTGACGCCGTTGACCTGAAAATGACCGTGCACGATCCCTTGCCGAGCCTGAGGTCGAGTTTTTGTGAAGCCAGCACG
>JAGQPC010000482.1 GCA_020426925.1 Planctomycetales bacterium
CGTAGTTACCCGGGTACGGCAAATACTTCACGACACGAGGTTTGCCATCTCGAATGTCCCACTCGAGCCGCCCCGTTTGTTTGTCGACTTCCCATTTTGCGTTCGTGCCCGCTGGGATCTCGACAACTATATTGACAAGGCCCGGCTCGGGCCGGGCCGGATAATCTTTGACGAGATGCGTGCCAGTAGGCTGAATATTTTCATCCAGCTGCGTCTGGCGACATCGCATTAAGACGTCAACCCACTCGTCGACCGATTCGTCGTAATCGGCTACCAGACGAGCTTCGACCGGTCCGGTCAATTCCTTTGGAAAAACGATTGAACCATGCAGAGCACCAACAAAGCAGCCTGTCAATTGGGCTGTCGAGTCTGTGTCATGGCCGAAATCAGCTGCCATGTGAATCGCCGCGAGTGGATCGCAATCACAAAACTCAATGATCGACAACGCGGTCGCAAAAACGAAGTGAGCGTCCCAATAGTATTGAGGTTTTGCACGTGATTCCAAGATTTCAAACAAGATGTTGGGATCGCCATTTGCTTCGTCAACAGCAGTGCGAGAGAAGTCGATCCAACGTCGCACTGGACGCTTCGCAAACGGAATTGAATCGTAGTCATATGGATCGGTTGCCAACATACAATCTAGAATCGATGTCCACGTACTACGTGGATTGTCCCGATCAGTGTCAGTGACCAACGCTTTGGATAGCCCTGCGATAATCGCGCTGTTGATGTCCTTGGCTTCACCGTTGTCGAAAAAGCCAATGCGATATGCGGATTCGTATGCGGTAGTTGGTTTGCCCGCAAATACGGCGGCAAGAGGAGGCAGAGCCATCTGACCCGCGTTTGTCGGGACACCTGCCCACAGGCGAGAGACAGGTTGAGCATTGATGTGTCGTTCACCGAGTACCCACCTGGCTGCTTTCGCATATTCTGCGAATCCCTGTTCGCACAAGTTGCCGTACTGAGGTCGCGACTGAATCGCGCGAGTTGTGGCAAAGTCCACATAAGCTTGAGAAAGTTGCTGTTCACTGAGCGGCGCTTCGTTGGCTGCCAACCAATGACGCAGTGCATTGAGCAAAACGATCTTGTGCCGAGAATCGTCCGTGATAGTTCCCGGCTTCGCATTTGCAGTCCAGTGCGCATAAGGTTCAGGATTTGGACGAAGCTTATCGTATCCAAGCAAGGCGACACTTGCCGCCAGCTCAAGCGTTTTTGACTTTGTCAGCTTCGTGCCGTTCGGCCAACTGCGAACACATCCGGTCCATTCTTCGACATTAGCTACATCCTTGAACTCTAACGGTCCGCCGACGGCGTCGCCGATCAACGATCCCAATAACATTCCTTGCACTCGGTCGCGAAGTTCAGCCTCAGCCTGATGGGTTTCTGCATATGCTGGCTCTGCGTGCACACACACCAGAATCAGCAGACTGATCGCGACGCTGGTTTTAGGTAGACTCGATGAAATTAATGACTTGGTCAAGTTTGAATCCTCACGCTCAGAATGTGGTTCTGTTTGCTTGCCGCATGATTGGAGCCGATTCTTCGTCATCGAGTAATGTATCGCTTGCGATTTTGTGTAAATAGGCACGGCTCGAAGAATGGCTGCTTATTTTGCTGTGCGTTTCTCGAGCGGGCAAACAGACTTCAGTACTTAAGATCCCTGGCACCCATCTTGCCTGAGAGCTGAGCGAAGCTGATTGGCTAGCCGCACGGCGATTCTTGCTCTCTCAACCACAGAACGCTTGCGCGGTAGAGCGCGGTGTACTGTGCGCAAGACCTCTAGTTCGAAACCTTTGCATCCTGCGGCACAGGGCCTCTGGTACGCATTTGTTCGTGCTGACTCGCGCCAACGCCTTTTCGACATCCTCGAACGGCGCTAGGCAGACTGATGCCAAACTGTGGCTACCCTATCTGACGTTGAACGCCGCAGACCGAACGCCGGACCAGATCTTTTCGACCGGGTCGAACGAACGGACGACGACGCGGCTCGGCTTGGTTATTGGAATCGATGTTCCTGAGTACGACCTCGAGACTAGTTGCGCTCCCATCAAGAAGTCGGAACTCGATCTGCCATCCAATGCATGAATAGCCAGCACATGCTTTCCTTTTTGAAGTTCAGCATTCTGCACTTCGAAGTCTTCGAAATTGATAGCCCTTGTATCGCTGGTCGTGCTGCTCGCGGACGAGTTCCAATCGGGACGCGGAGGCGCATTGCTGCTGGCAATCTTTTTCCCATCCATATAGGCGACGAACCCATCATCGTATTTCATTTGCAGCACAACGTTGTCCGCTGAGTCGATGCTGTCTGCAGTCGAGAACTCGTATCGAACGTACAGACTTGTGTTCTGCCCGTACATTCTGCCTTGGACATCGAGATTAATGAGTCGTTCGTAGCCGGAGTTCGTTTCGTAGCCGACCGGAGCCTGACCGCTGATCCAGTCAGAATCGACGTCGAAACCCGTTTTCGTCCAATTGGTCCCTAACGAACCGTCGGTCGGTATCATAGCACGAACGTCAGCATCTTCTTCGACAAGCACTTGTTGCTGCAGATCTGCCGACGTAATGCGTTTCGCCGCCGGTGATGGCTTGCCATCGGGCCCGCGTGGATCGGTGCCATCAAGTGTGTAGTAAATCAATTCGGTCTCGGTGTGAGACGTCACGTAGAGCGGTGTCCCTGGTTTCACCGTAGCAGATTTCATGCTGAGCATCGGAGTTCGCGGGCCGGGGAACCAGCCCCGTTCACGGAACTGATCCTCGACGATTTCCGTACGGTTTTCCATCCATCGCTTCGTGCGAGCCACGGCCTGCTGCCACCGGTTGTAATTCAACTGCGCGTTGCCCCATCGAGCGGCGTGAGCAATGACGGCGCCAGAGACTTCCTTCTCACGTTTTTCAAGTCGCGCGAGTGATTGTTCGTAGCTAAGCACGCCATCCACGCCAAAGTGATGATCAATACGCTCTCGGAAGCGTTTCAAATAGTGCTTGTTCGAAACTAATTGATCGTGGAGCCAGTGTGGATTGAAGCTACGCGCGTTTCGAAGGTACTTTGGAGGATACGTCATATCGACGTCGCCAGTGTCGAGCGAATGTTCCGAATCGTGCTCAAAGTATTTCCAGCCATCGGGTTTTTCTCGATTGAAAATCGCCACATAGTTGTTGGGCGTCGGCAGAAAACGCCCGCCTGGCCCGTCGCGATCACCGGTATAAAAGGTGATCGCCATGTAATCGATTAGATTGTCGACATCGAGCAATTTCTCATAGTCTGGATTCGACGAGCCATCAGGATTGAGTCCTTGGAGCTTGAAGTACCTTTCATCAGTGATGCCCTGGCGTACTTCGTTGTAGAAATGCATAAATGCTTGATCATTTCCGTCGGGAAAATCGCCCTCGTTTTTGACGACATCGTAATCTTCTTCCTTGCCACCGAAATAAGTGGCGGCATAAGCGGCGACGGCTCGTTCTTGTGTTTGGTAGATTCCCCAATACTGGCCGTTTAGGAACATGTGATAGTAGCGGCTTCGAGTGTAGGGCTGCCCCATGTCTCGCTGACAATCACGCGAAAACACATCGCGCAGAAGGTTATTCTGAGATGATCCGTCTTGCGCCCACGAATAATTCAGGCTAGTCCGAAAGTCCATGTGGTCAAATTCATCGGCTCCTTCGTCGCCAAACAAAGGGTACTTGAGTTTTCCTTCGCCATACTCCTTTCGAAAGACAACTCGAAATGCGTGCTTAGGATTGACTCCTCGTCGGCTGTAGGCGCCGCGGATTCGCAAACCGGTGTCTATCTGGAATCCTTTCGATCCGTCGGGATGCATCAGTTCCAAAGATGCTGGACGCTCCCAGGATCGACCAGATGACTCGGCATTGACGTAGATCCCTTGGCGTCGGCCAAACAGATTCGCATTCGCTGTACTGATGCAAAGCGATGGCAGCGCCTTTAGAGATTCAATGACTGCCGGCTTGGAATAGAGCTGGACAACGCTGGGGTCCATGCCAAAACGCAGGATTTGCGAATTGACGTAGTCTCGTTGAGGGAAACCTTTTGGCGGACTGCTGGGTTGTTCAACGACGTCATCGAGAAACAGGTAAGTCGCTGTTTGAGGCTGCAGAGTCTTGTAACCATCACGAAATGCGGCAGCCCGGACGATCGTCGTTTTGTCAATCCGGATCGGTTGAGTGTAGGCGGTTCCGCGTTTTTGCGTGGGTGCCGAACCATCCAGGGTATAGCGAACTTCAAAATCGCCGCGGTCACATCTCAGTACTACGTCAAACGGTTTTTCGTAATAACCATGCGGTTGCGAGATTTCGATCTTTGGCGCGAAGCCAGCTAGAGCTTCCGAATTCACCGCTCCAGGCGTTGGCCTAAGCAATGAGCCGAATTTTCTTTCACTGCTATTACTGCCGAGGTTAACGATGCCGTAAGAGACGTTGGCGATTTGCTTCGGAAACTTGGGACGGAACTCGTGGACAACCGTTGTCTTGTCTGGTTTCACGAGCGCCAAATACTCGCCTTTGACACTCAGTTTGAAACTCGCATCGGGTCGGCCGCCTGTGTCTCGAACTTGCCTCGATGAAAAGAGTCCACCTCCGAACTGCTGAAGCGCACGTTGCAGAGTCAGCACTTGTCCACCGGTAGTCGGTTCCGTCTGTGACTCTCCGCCAGCAGCAGATACAACAACGAATCCACCCGGTTCGATTGTGAGGCTCGGTATTTTCCACCTCGCCAGATCTTGTTTGTCATCTGTTAGGTAATAGCCTGCCAGTTCGATCGTCTTCGTGCTTGGATTGTGAATTTCAATCCAATCGTTGAACGTGCCGTCGCCGCCCAGTTGCTTGTTGCCATTTTCGGCCATGAACTCGGAAATCACTGGTTCGGCATCATCGACAAGTGTCGCGGAATCAGCCGTTTTGGGAGTCGCAGGCTGGGGCTCTTCTTCATCCTCAAAGGAAGCCGGCTCGGCAAACGGATCGTCTTGCGCAAAGAACTCAATTTGGTCCACCATAGCCGGAGGCGCATCAAAAATCGGCGGACCCGCAATCGGGCCTGAGGAACGCATGAGCCAAAAACAGACCGTACCAGCCACCACCAGACAGAAGACGGTAACGAAGACGCAAAAGAGCGCTAGCACAATCTTGGTCGTCTGATTCATGCTTCTAATCCGGAGTTTTTAGCTAGATGTGTATGTGGCCAAACGACTTACTGACACTAGATGCTAACACGCGATCGGATACCTGTTCCACTTCGAATCACGAATGGTGTTCGTTCTGCGGCCGCGGATATTAATGGAAAAAGTGTGCAACTTTTAAGTTGTTTTCCAAACGCAATTTCCTTCACTGTTTGTTTGGGCCCTTTGGGGGAGCCGTCGGTGGAGAGGGCCAACGTCCGCTGGTTATCGAACGTCCATCGAGTTCTTGCGGATCTCTCCCCGGCAACTCAACTTACGGTCGTTTTCTCACTCGCCTTGTGTGCGAAACGCTGGTTGGATACAGCAATCTCGGACGCAACGGTTGCTATAGAGGAAGTTCGGAATCGGCGTCGCCGAACGACTTGGCGTCGCACCCCATCCGTCTCGCTAACGATAGATACAGGCTGCACAGCTTGCGGTCGTCATCAGAAACACCGGTGAAGTCCAGGACATTACCGGTTGCTATCGTTTGGCCGAGACTGCCGGCCATTAAGAGCGGAACCTTTGTTGAGTCATGTTTGCTTCCAGACCACATATTGTTGATGAACAACAGGCACGAATTGTCGAGTACGCTTCGATCTCCTTCCTGCATTGCATCTAGCTTTGACGCAAGGTACGCGTACTGGCTGACATAGTAACGCGAAATACGTTCGTAGTCGTCTGACTGATCGGAGTGCGACGCAGAATGATGAGCTTTGCGTACGTCGAGGAACGGGTAGAATAATCCCGAAATATCGCGACACAACAGCAGAGTGGCCACGCGGGTCTTATCAGTTTGGAATGCCAGTGCAATGATGTCGCACATGAGCTTCATATGCTCGCGAATATCCTCTGGAAGCCCGTTGTCCGGACGTTCCATCATGGCGATCGGCTTGCCTTTGTTTGTCGCTCGCTCAATCGCTTTGTTCTGATCCGAGCGTTGACGTTGAATCCGTTTTTCCACGTCGCGAACGCTCGTCAAGTATTCATCTAGCTTTGCTTTGTCGCCGCCACTGACCTTACGACTGAGGCTTTGTGCGTGTTCCTTGACTCGGTCGAGCACGCTTTGATTCCGTCGATTCCCGCGGTTATCAAACAGACTATCAAACGCCAACGCAGGGTAGACTTCCATTGGAACGGGGGAGGTCGCATTTTGCCATGAGATATGCGAACTGTACGCCATGGAAAAATTCGTCTCGTGGTAGCCCGTGGTAGGTTGTTCGCATCCGAGCACGAGACTTGCTTGAGCCGTCTGCTCACCGATGTGGTTAGCGAGGAGCTGATCGATACTGATCCCGCCTCGCAGTTCCGCACCTTTTTGCAGCGACGCACCTGACAAGATGTTTCCAGTTTGCCCCGGATGAATGCCCACTCCTGTCGCGGACTTGTTAAACAGTCCCTCGACGTAGTTCATCTTGGTCTTCAACGGTTCCAACGGCTGCAACGACCTACCAAGCTCCATGGTTTCGCCAGAGCCCTTCGCCCACCAATGATTAGCGTTTACGCCGCAGGCCATGAACAGTGCCGCGAAACGTTTCGGCGTCACAGGGACCTCGCCTGCCGGCCCAGTCTCTGTGCCCCAAACAGGAACGGATTCCAACCAGGGTAAAGCCATTGCGGCTCCAGCACCTTGGAGGATCGTACGACGAGATATACGCATCACTTGGTTTTGATTGGGTTTTGTGTTTTCCATGAGAGTCTCCTCATCAACTGTTCGCCTGCCGTCTTTGTCGTTAGCAAAACTGGCGTGATGTTTGGTGGTGCTATTGGCATTGCGAAAGTCCCGTAGCTGCCGTCTCCGCATGGCGGCGGCCTCGTTTGTTCATGAATTGAGGGCTAGTAACGATCGTTTCCACGAGCGTACCAAACCGGTGTTCGTTCGCTAATGCATTTTCACGCATCTTCTGCAACAAGCTTTCGTCAGACAATAGTAACGTCCGACCCAACGCATAGGATAACAATTTCTCGTGCAGGTTATCGACAAAATCGGATGCTCGCTTTTCCTGAATGTACGCCCTTAATGATTCGACTCCATCGCGCTGAGTTCCGTCGGGAAAAGTGACACTTTTCTGCACGGCGCGACCGCCAAGATCGACGGAACGCCGTTCACCAACCGGACCAAATCCCTCAAACACGACCCCAAACGGGTCGATTCGATTGTGACAACCGGAACAGCTTTCATGCTCGCGGTGTTTGGCGAGTGCTTCCGTCAGGGTGAGCTCACCGAGTTTCGATTCATCGTTGGGAAGGTCGGGAACGTTAGGTGGAGGTGGAAGAATGCGTTCACCAAGGAGCGTACGCACAACCCAGTAACCTCGCTTGACAGGACTGGTTCGCAGACCCGGCGCATTCTTTGTCAGGAAGACGGACATTGGAAGCAGTCCACCACGACCGTACTTGTTTGCATTGGCAACCCTCTTCCATTCTGTGGAATTTGGAAACTTGAGGTCCTGCATTCCGTAGTGCTCGGCAAGCGGCTGATTGACGATCGTCCAATCGGCAAACAGAAAATCCAGCGTCGACCGATCGTGCTGCACCACATCGATAAAAAAGCGAATAGGCTCTTCGAACATGGCTGACCGTAAGTCGTCATTGAAACTCGGAAAACGATTCCGATCGACACTGTTGAGTTCTTCGAAGCGGCGGAAGTCGAGCCAGTTGCCTCCAAACTCGGTCGCGAAGGCACGGACTCGATCGTCGTGTAACATACGACGCGTTTGTTGAAGGAGTACATCCGGCGCAGGTAGATCGCCTATTTCTGCATGTCGCAGTAGTTCTTCGTCGGGAAGGCTCGACCAGAGGAAGTAACTCAAGCGACTCGCAAGTTCGAAGCCGTTGAGTGGCCGAGTATTGTCGGAGTCACTGAGCAGATCGACTCGATAGCAAAAGTGTGGTGACATCAACACAGAAACTATGGTGTCTTGAATCGCCTGTTCGTGGCTCAATTCATCAATGTCACGTAGTCGACGGTAAAAACCCCTCAGTTCAATTTCTTCGTCTTCGGAAAGTGGTCGGCGAAACGCTCGCGACGCCAACGCGACAACTGCATTCAGATGGCGAGGTTCTGCCTCAACTCGCGTCTTCTCGACCCAGCGAATCTGCTTATTGATGTTCACAAAGAAGTCTTGAAGCGCTTGAAGCGACACGGCATCTCCGCCGTTCCGTTCTGCCTTTGACGTGTAGACCTCCGACAGCCTGTTGATTTTCTCTTGGGTTAACGACGACTTATCTTCTGGCCTTGCGAAATCAAATTCAGAGTCGCGCATGAACTGCGAATCGGTTCGGTCAAACCAGAGAAACCCTTGATACTGCCGCATCACGGCAGACGCAAAGAAATCCAAGTCTTGCCACAGCTCGTCAAGTTCTCTCTGCTGCGTTTCATCCAGCACCAGATCGTACAGAGGCTGATCGTCTCGATAGTATCCCGTCTGGCTGTGAAAACCTGCGCTTAGAAGCCGCCCCTTGCCTTCGTTGTTCGGCTCGTTCAGATAGTCGCGTCCACGTTCGGAGATATAGAACGCGTCCGGAAATACCGAGCAGAATTTGTTGTACGCCGCCAGAACACGATCACGATCTGGTTCGTTTAGCAGCTCTCTGGCGAAATCAAGGACAAAATCGACGTCAACATCGTTTCGCCGCGCGCCAGCACTGGACTGACGTGATCTGCCTTGGCGTTGTTGTTGATCGCGCTCACGATTTAGAAAGTCAAAGCTGGCCGAGCGACGATGCGCTGCATACTGATCGTTCTTCCACAGAACCAACGGTTGCGAACCTACATGAACTCCTCTGATTCGCAGGTTGTCAATCTTGGGCTGGAACGGTTTGCGTTGTTCCAGCACAAAGTCTCGCATCTCTTCGCACTGCCTGCGAACGTCGTCGTTGATGCGATGGACGTCCGAGTCCGGCGTCTCACTTGGCAAATCTCGCCACATGTTCTGGAGTTGGGCGAGCGGTCCGATGTTCGTCTGGTCTTGGGCTAATACTTGCCAAACGATCTTCAGGTACTTTGGGCTGACTTCGTGTTTTTGCGCGACGGTTTCTAACGTAACGCCAGCCGCGTCTGTTGACTGGAGACGTTTGAATGACCACGCCGCATAGAAGTAATCCGCGTAATCGGTTGGTTGGCGTTGATAGAATTCTACGATGCGTTTCACACAGTACTTGTCGCGATCGACGTCAGTTGCAACCGGATGAGGTGCGAAGTGGATTCCCCGCGGAGTTAGGACCAGGTGGTCAACAACATGTCTCGCCGCACCAAGGTATTTTGTCATCAACGCCGGTGACATCGTGAGCGACTCACCGGAGTTGTCAAACCCAGCCTCATTCGCCGGATCCACCGGAAATGTCTTGGTGAGTCGCATATCAACGCCTGTCAGATCACGGATACTGTAATCGTATTCCGCGTTGCTCAGCCGTCGCGACAGCACGTGACCAGGGTCGCCC
>JAGQPC010000483.1 GCA_020426925.1 Planctomycetales bacterium
CCTTGTCGAATTGCATACCCTCGACAAGTTCCAAAGTCGTTTCGGCCGTCTTTCCTTCTTCAACCGTGATGACGCCATCTTTGCCAACTTTCTCCAACGCGTCAGCCAACAATTCGCCGATTGAATTGTCGTTATTTGCGCTGATCGCGCCGACATTGGTGATCTGGTCTTTACTAGAAACGGGCTTGGCCATTTCGAACAATTCATCTTGAGCAGCCGCCACGGCCTTTTCAATGCCGCGACGAATTGCTGCCGGATTGCTGCCGGCTACTATGTTGCGAAGACCTTCACGGAAAATGGCACGAGCCAACACCGTAGCGGTAGTGGTGCCGTCGCCCGCCAGATCTGAAGTCTTTGAAGCCACTTCGTTTACCAGCTTGGCACCCATGTTTTCGAATCGGTCTTCCAATTCGATTTCTTTGGAAACCGTCACGCCGTCCTTCGTGACCGTTGGGCCGCCGAAGGATTTGTCAATAATTACGTTCCGGCCCGTCGGTCCCATCGTAACGGCAACCGCATCGGCCAGCTTGTCGATGCCCTTGAGCATTTTGGCTCGAGCGTTGTCTTCGAAAAGCAGTTGTTTTGCCACGCTAAAGATTCCTTATGAGTTTCTTGCCGCAAATCGTGCGACGAGATGAATGTCTTTCAAACCGTCAAGCAGACCTTAGACAACTTTGGCCAAGATGTCGCTCTCGCGAAGGATCTTGACGTCCGCACCGTCGATTTCGATGTCCGATCCGCCGTACTTGCCGTAAATGACTTCGTCGCCGATACCGACTGACAGTCCGCCACGCTCGCCACTGTCAAGCAGCTTGCCAGGACCAACCGCGACCACAGTGCCTCGTTGTGGTTTTTCTTTGGCGCTGTCGGGAAGAACGATACCACCAGCCGTTGTTTCTTCTGCTTCGATTGGCTCAACAACAACACGATCATCCAGAGGTCGAATCTTTACTTTTTTTGCCATGTGAGAATTTCCTTATTGAATATTTTTATTTTCTGTCAGCCTGTCGGCTGCTGGTATTTGAACGACGTTTGAATTCGCGAGATTAGCAAACAAACCGTGAGGTTCGGCACTACATCATGCCACCCATTCCGCCCATGTCCATTCCGCCCATACCTCCCATGCCGCCGCCCATTCCATGGTCATGGTGGTGATCGCCGGCGTCTTCTTCCTCTTCGACAGGAATGTCGGTTACAAGCGACGAAGTCGTCAGTAGCAAGGACGCGACACTAGCAGCGTTTTGAAGTGCAGATCGAACGACTTTCGCAGGATCGATCACGCCGTCAGCCAACAAGTCACCATAGGTGTCCGTGTCGGCGTTGTAGCCGTCGGACTTTCCTTTCATCTGGCGAACGCGGTTCACAACTACAGCACCGTCGATACCGGCGTTGTTCGCGATAGCTCGCAAAGGATAGTCGAGAACGTTCTTGATGATGCTCACGCCAAGAGCTTCATCGCCTGTTGCTTGAATCTTGCTCAAAGCCTTTTCGCAGCGGATCAAAGCCACGCCGCCTCCAGGCACGATGCCTTCGTCCAGCGCAGCTTGAGTAGCCGATTTGGCGTCTTCGAGCAGTGCCTTTCGCTCTTTCATCTCGGTTTCCGTTGCGGCACCACAATTGATCTGTGCAACACCGCCTGCCAGCTTCGCAAGACGTTCTTGAAGTTTTTCTCGGTCGTAATCGCTGTCAGTTCCGTCAATTTCATTGCGGATCTGGTCAGCACGACCTTGGATTTCTTCCTTCTTTCCGCCGCCACCAACAATCGTGGTTTCACCGGTGGTGATCTTAATCTTCTTGGCTTTGCCAAGATCTGACAGTTGAACGCCTTCCAGATCGATTCCGAGATCCTTGAAGATCGCTGTTCCGCCAGTGAGAACCGCGATGTCGCCAAGCATTGCCTTGCGGCGATCGCCGTATCCAGGAGCCTTCACCGCACAGACATTCAGAATGCCTCGCATCTTGTTGACGACCAACGTCGCAAGAGCCTCGCCTTCGACATCTTCGGCGATAATCAACAGAGGCTTGTTGGCCTTGCTGACCGCTTCCAAAATCGGAACGAGCTTTTTCGCGGACGAGATTTTTTCTTCAAACAATAAGACAAGACTGTTTTCTAGCTCAACGACTTGCTCGTCTTGGTCGGTTACAAAATGAGGCGACAGGAATCCTCGATCGAACTGCATGCCTTCAACGACTTCTACCGTCGTTTCGCTGCCTCGGCCTTCCTCAACCGTAATGACGCCGTCTTTTCCAACCTTGATAAACGCGTCCGCGAGAACGTCGCCAATTGTCGGATCATTGTTGCCTGCGATCGTGGCAACTTGTTTGATTTCTTTCTTGTTCTTCGCATCAATCGGAGAAGCAAGTTTGAGTATTTCCGCACTTACGGCTTCAGTTGCCTTCGCGATACCTCGAGACAAAGCCATCGGATCTGCTCCGGCCGCAATCATCTTGAGGCCTTCACGGTAGACTCCTTCAGCAAGAACAGTCGCCGTCGTCGTTCCGTCACCAGCCACGTCATTGGTTTTGCTGGCAGCTTCTTTAACTAGCTGAGCCCCCAAGTTTTCGTAGGGATCGTCAAGTTCGATGTCTTCAGCAACCGTTACGCCGTCTTTAGTGACTTTCGGCGAACCCCAACCTTTATCCAAAACTGCGTTTCGCCCGCGTGGACCCAAGGTGCTTTTTACGGCCCGAGCCAGCTTCGAAACACCGGCCAAAAGTGGTTGCCGAGCGTCGTCTTCAAATACCATTTGTTTTGCCACGGCCGAAAACCTCCTGCGTGGGACAAGCTATGAACTGATTTGCCAGTTTTCAACTAACTGATACGGTCTATTGGGCTGCCAACAAACGCCGCGAGCCCAGACTGCCAATACAACATTGGCAGATATTTTCATGAAGGACGCTCTACAAGCAATGCGCGTGCCAAACTGTTGAAGTCGCGACGTAACGCTTTATTTGAAAACGAGTTATCACACATAGCAGTAGAGGGAATCGAATCGCGCCTAGCGAGCAGTGCCATTATGGCAGCGGCAGGCGACCTGGGCGTTCAACGGCGATTGATCTGTCAATTCCGGGCTCATCGGTCCTTCGACTCGGCTTTGTCAAGCTTTTGGTCGACAACTTCACTCGCCAGCCGATGCCGCCGTGGCCGAGTCCGATCCAAACACAAAAAGCCACAAACGGCTCCGATCGCTGAAGTTGTGCCGACCGTCTTGAGTACAACATAGGTTTGATCGAACGGAAGCACGTGAGCACTCGTAAACCGGTGAATGGCTAAGCCGAAAATCGCCCCCGCGAAATAGCCGGTCCAAACCACGATGTGCTCCTTGCGTCTGCACGCAAGGAAAAGCAACGAGAAAACGACCAGATTGATCAGTGAGGACAACCCGACTTCTTGATCCTTGACAATCGCAGCTCTGCAAAACAACGCGAAGACCGCAAAAGCGACCAACATAGAACGCAATGAAAATCTTGGCGGCGACTGCTGAACTGGCATCTGACTAAGTACTCAGTCGCAACTTTCGTCCGTAACACTCGAAAGCGACCGCAATATGCTGTCTGTGGCGTGCCCGGTAGATTCGAAACAGAATCGTCGCTGTTCGGCGTTCACGATTTCAATAGTGATGTCGATTCGATTTGGCGGAAGATGCGCTAGGAAACGGTCTGACCATTCGATGAACACAACAGAGCCCGACGAGCACATTTCTTCGACGCCGAGCTCAAAGAATTCGTCTTCGTCGTTAACTCTGTACAAGTCCAAGTGGTAGATTTTTCGCGCTGCGTTGTACTCGTTGCACAGCGTGAAAGTGGGGCTGACAACAATATCCGGTTCTACGCCAAATCGAGAAGCGAAGTGCCGTACGAAGAACGTCTTGCCCGCTCCGAGCGTTCCGGACAATCCGACAAGCACGCTTTCTTCGCATGCGTCCGCGAACGACTGCGCTAATGCAGCCGTATCGGCTTCGGACGCAACCTCAACAACACGCTTCATGGATGCCACTCGTGCTCGAAGCCTTTCGGCTGCACGTTCAATAAATTTCCATCCGGGACGCGTCGAAACAGTCCCGAAGCTTCGCCAATGATTTTTCCAATGTGGCTCAATCGCACGTCCGTGAATGGAGGGTTTGCCAACAGAGTCCTCGCTTCCATCGCTGGCAACGTGAACAGCAATTCAAAATCTTCACCATCCGACAACGCGTGTTCGATCGGAGGCAAGCCAGTCTCTATAGCACGCTGTCTTGCGGCCGGAGAAATTGGAATCTGGTCGTAGTCCAGAACGGCGCCAGTGTTGCTCGCCTCCATCATTCGAGATAAGTCCAACAGCAGGCCATCGGAAATGTCCATGCAGGCATTAATATCTGCCGCCACAGCCAGTTTCAAAGCCTCATCGACTCGAGGTCGAAACGTTAAGTGACGCCCTAAAATACTGCCGCCCAATTCGCCGGTCACTAAAATCCAGTCTCCCGGTTCGGCGGTGCTGCGGAGCTTTGCGTTTCGGCGCGCGACGATGCCCGATAGGCAAACATTAATAGCCAGCTTGCCGTCCCAACTGTTCGTGTCGCCTCCGGCAATGGCAACGTCAAACTCATCGGCCAGCTCCCGAATACCGTTCATCAGCCGATACACATAGTCGTGCTCGAGATCACGAGGCAGCGCCAGAGAAACAAAGGCTGCAACCGGAGTCGCAGTCATCGCCGCGATGTCACTGAGGTTCACCGCCAGTGCTTTTCGCCCGATCAGTTCTGGCGTTACTTCGTCACTGAGAAAATGGACTCCATCGCACAGCATGTCGGTTGTGACGACAGTGTCAAGGTTGTCTGTGTGACCGAGAATCGCTGCGTCGTCTCCGATGCCTAGCGGCACAAGACGATGATGCGGCGTGGAACGAGAGATGTGTTTCAAAAAGGTGTTTTCCATTTAACTAATTATCCAAACATTTCGCGATTGTGCGACCCGAATTCGTTCGTCGTCGAAGCGGGACACGTGCACTTGACGTGCGACGTGCTTTCCAGTCCGTCAAATTACGTTGGCGATGGAGTGGGAAGTCGCCGGTAGCTGCATCACTCCGTGTTACCGACTAAGGCGACCGGCAGATGAGTTCTTTCCCGTGCGACTGATTTCTCGTACGAAGGACTTCTTGTCGACTTTTAGTCCGTCCAGCTGTAATTCGACGGGCTAGAAGTCCGTCCTACGATCACCGGTGGGTGATTCTTAGCTGCCGCTTTTGGTTCTCGATCGCATTCAAGTTGTTTTCAGCGTGTTTTTTTATTGGTGAAACACTAAATTGTTGTCGCTGTCGACAGTTCGACAACGTTTTGAATGTAGAGACCTACGATGCCAGCATGCGTCGAAAACGCACATGTGTGATGCTTCACTTGGACTGTCAGAAACGCTGGGGCGACCGCCCTGCAAAGGAACTCCAAATGGCAAGAAAAACAATTGCGTGCATTTTGATTTTCGCCTCAATCGCAGCAGCCCAGAACGACGATCCACTGGCCACACCAGTGGCGTCCGCTCAATCGATTGACGTTCCAGCAGGCTATCGCATCACGATCAACATCGAGCCAGCCGAGCAAACCGTCAGCCGGGAGTTTTCGTCACCACGAGCGCCAACGTTACCGGTTAACCTAAAAAAAGCGGAAGTTGAATCCGGCTTTTTTAAGATGGGCACGGGCAAGCCAAAGCCGGGGTACCTCGACGAATCGGCAGACACCTACAAAAACCGGTACGGCACGCTGATTCACACAATCAAGACTAGTGATCGAGAGTTCATGCCGAACGTGGTCGTAAGTGCGATCGCGAGCGGAGCTGGAACGGGTGGCAAAGACGTCATTGCGTATTTTCCGCTTGCAAGGCCAATCACAGTCGGTGCAACAAATCACGGCTTTGTGGGAACGCTCTACATCGGAAACGACGGAGAACTAACCGATGATCCGCCTGAGGACTTTAGGACTGTTCGAGTTGGCGAAGTCGTTGATGGCAATCACTTGTTGCTTTATCCCGCTGCCAGCGTGGAAACGGAGCCATTGGCCATGTTTTCGTTTTCAGACGTCACGGTATGGGAGCGAATACCCATAACGTCGTATGCATCGGCAACGCTCTCGAACGGTACAGCTCATGTGTTTGAGAAGAACACGAGCGTAAATCCGACGCCAACAAGTGACGACTTGTTGAATACGCTAATCAATCCAGAAAACGCAAACCAAATTAACTTTAGCGCTGACTGCACGGGGATCATGTTTGAGTTGCGTCAAAACTCGTACGTGTCAGACATGTGGCTCAACCTGCCTCGCCGGCTTTTCTGGGGCACTCAAGACTCGCAGCCCGGTCAGCGGAAGAAGTTTGACGTACTCATCTACACGACGACGGCGGCCGGGGCCGCGCCAGAAAAAATGATCAAAGTCTGGGATCGAACTGACGGACCGATCGAGTTCAATGACGGATGGAACACATCTGTTCCAGTCAACGCAACGTGTCGGAAAATTGAACTTCGCTGGTCAGCTGCGAATAACCCGAATGGCGAGATAGGAGTCCAAGGGCCGATTCAAACGATCAAGCTTTGGGGCAAGCCTCGCAATGAGTCGATCAGTGTTGCACCACAATCGCCTACGATTCCCTGGGAGCGTTGGGAAATCGCACCAGCGCAGAAAGTGGTTTTGATGTCTGAAGATCTCGGAGGCAAAACTGATCTCCGCAACCAGTCGATCGAATTGTTCGGACTAACTGAAAATGTTCTGGAAATCTATCATCGAGAACTTTTTGGCACCACGCAAATTTACAACAAAAATCTGCCAACTGATTACAAACTCACGGATCTGCGAAGTATCCGAGAGTTCTTTGGCGACGGGGCATTTGGCAAGAAGCGAATACTTTCGTTGGACTTCGAGGATCTAGCGTGGGAATACCATCCAGCAGATAACGCGGTTGATATTGCGGCACGCGATGCAAGGTGGACTGCAGCCTACAAAAACGTCCGCAAGCTCAGCCCCACAGTGCTCGTCGGTCCTTATACGCACCCATACCGAAACATCGTTGCACTAGGCCCGTATTCGCACACAGCAAACGCGGCCGCACATGGGTATTACGCTAACGCGTTGTTGCGAGAAAACTATGCGTCGAAGGTCTACGAGCTATCAGATTTCATGGCTCCGACGGTCTACAGCAACGACACAGCTCAATACCCGCTTGAGCAGTGGAAGGTGCTGGTGACGTACATGCGAGACGAATGCCACAAGCGTGGAAAGCTTTTCATTCCTCATTTTGGAGGCTGGGATTACAAATCAAAAACCGCACTTGCAGACCCACAAAAGTTTCTTGACTTCATCCTCAAAGAAGCGGATGGTTTGATGATTTGGGACAATCGAAGTGAGTCTCCCTATTCGGAGTCAGAGAAGCAAACTTACGCTGCTGCAATCCGCTCCGCGATTGACAAAGCACACGGCAAACAAGCCACGAGCACAATCGTCGCTAAACATGCGATGCAAGACGCTGGTGACACGACGCCCGACGTCGCTGGAGTGCTGACTCTCGAAACTTCAGGTAACGGCGACACAATTACAAACTTCGATGGCGGCAAGCTGAACCAATTGCTGTACGTCGTGGTTGCTGCCGGTGATTCGATCGACGCCGGTTCTGGCACGATCGATTTCGGTGCATCCGGGCCAAGCGATCCGTGGTCGCCTGCTAACGGAGGAACTATGGTGCTGCGATTTGACGGCACCGAATGGAAACGAATTCTGCACCAATGACGCAGGTTTATCAGGCGGGCAACTCGCAACCCGAGCCTGTGTCGGCTCCATCCGACCACAGGTTTCCCGCGACATGCGCCTGAGCACGTTTTTTCTTGCAATCGCGAGTGTGACCGCTACCATGTCGGTCAACTGGATGAAAACCGTTTCATCCGCGACATGAGAGCCCCACTCTGCGAGGTTGCAACATGTGCTGGCAAATCCGTTGTGCGAGAATCAGCGTTTCGTGTCTTTTCTGTTTTACGTTCTTGTTGTCGCATGCAGCATTCGCTCAATTGCAAATCGACTTTTCTAGAGCTCCGGATGACGAGCCTCTGCAGGACGGATGGCTTCCATTTCAAAGCGACGATGTTTTCGCGTCGGAGGCCTTCGACTTTAATGGAAGTTCCATTGAAGTAACGGTCGAAGGCAACACGCACTGGCGAGACTACGCAGAAGCGACGCGCGGGTTTGAACCATGGAGCGACCTTTTGCGTGATGGTGTTCTGTGCAACGCCGCGTGCGACATGGCTTTGACGATCGATGGACTTCCGGATGGCAACTACGATTTACGAGCGTATCTGCACACGACTCAATTCGGTGAATCGGATGGCCGACCGTTTACTCCCTTCGAGATCTCGATGCGCGACAGCAGTGGAACCAGTACGGTAAACGATGATGCGTTTATGTCTGACAACGGCAGCGATGAACTTTCTACACAGCTGTTTTCGTTTTCGATTCAAAATGGCTCGCCGTTTGTCGCGATGTTCAGCAAGTTCGAAGGGACCGATCACATGCAGGTCAGTGGCTTTGAACTTGCAACGAGCGGATCGCTGAACCCACCGCCGAAGATCAACCATCCAGAGCCTCCCGCTCAGCTTGTGATCGATTTTCCTGATGGGCTGAAGGTCGACTTGTCTCGCGATCCCGATGAATTCCCGCTGCAAGACGGTTGGGCAGGAATGTTCGGCGAATTTACCGACGGGACCACCGAATCGTTTGCATTTGATGGCCGCGAAGTTGAGGTAACGATCGAAGGCAATACTCACTGGCGTGATTATCGAGCAGCCGCCGAACCGTTCGACGGCTATTCAGATCTGCTCAGCGATGGGCCGTTGTGCAACGATGCATGTTTGATGACAGTTACGATAGAAGGGTTGGCCGATGGCGACTACGAATTCCTTTCGATCAATCACACGACTCAGTTTGGCGACCAAGATGGCCGGCCCTTCACGGAATTTGAAATTCGATTGACCGACGCCAATGGTGACGACCAGTTGATCAACGACACGGCGCTCATGTCAGATGATTCGAGCGACGAAGTGTCGATGGAAGCGATTCCGTTTACCGTTTCTAATGGCTCGGCTATACAAATCATCTATGAAAAGTTTGGCGGCAACGACCACATGGCGTTGGCCGGATTCGTTATCAGCTCTGCCGGCGGAATCGATGGCGACTTTGATGGCAGCGGGAAGCTCGACGCCGCCGACATTGATTTGCTGACCGAAGAAATTAGAAAAGGTTCGAACTCGCCCAGCTTCGACCTCAGTAACGACGGAGCCGTAAATGACGCCGATCTCGAATTTTGGGTGAAGACTCTGCACAACAGCTGGATCGGTGACGCGAATTTGGATAACGAGTTCAATTCGTCAGATTTCGTGACGGTCTTTGGAGCAGGCAAATACGAAAAGGAAGTTGACGCAGGCTGGGCAGACGGAGATTGGAACGGCGACGGCCGATTCGATTCTGGTGACTTTGTCGTGGCGTTTCGTGACGGAGGATACGAACAAGGACCGCGTCCCCCGATCGCAGCCGTGCCAGAACCCGCGAGCGGAACTCTGGCGTTCATCGCTGTACTCGCGCCACCGCTCATGCTTAGAAAATCTAAGGTCCGCTAATGCATAGGCGGAGAAAATCAGGCCGAAGAGTTGGAGCATCATCCGGCAAACTCGCGTGGCGACAACTAGAAAGCCTCGAATCGCGATGTTTTTTAACTCGCCCCGTCGCGGTCCCCGATTTCTACGAAGTACTCGAAGATACGCAGCTGACGATAAGTCGAGCAGACGGTGTGCTCGCCAACGACCGCGATGCGGATGGTGACGAGTTAACGGCGCTGGTCGAAACAGACGCAGTCGGCGAATGGCAGCTCAATCCAGACGGTTCGTTCACGTACACTCCGCCGCCCGATTTTCACGGCCGCGAACTTGCCGGATACAAAGCCAGCGACGGAACGGAATCTTCGTTTGAAGGGCTCGTTCAAATCAACGTCTTGCCAGTGAACGACCTGCCAGAGTCGAATTCAGATCGATACCTGACGCTTGTTGATGAAGCTCTGCGTGTGCCGGCGGACAACGGAGTTCTAGCGAACGACACGGACGCTGACGGCGACACGATTCGGGCTCAGCTCTTGACCTCGACCTCTCATGGTCAAATTGAGCTAATGCCAGACGGCTCGTTTCTTTACTCGCCTGATTCCAATTTTGAGGGGCAGGATACATTCACGTACTCGGCTGCTGATGCAGAAGGGAACGGTAACACCGTCACAGTAACGATCGACGTGGTGGCGCAACCCGTGGTGATCAACGAGTTCATGGCAGCGAATGGCTCCACTTTGGAAACTCGAACTCGCGAGGATGCGAACGCTCGATTTCGTGGAGACACCATGACCTCCGACTGGATCGAACTCGCGAACCTGCATTCGCAGCCTATCGACCTATCGGGCATGCACCTAACAGATGACGTCAACGATCCGACCAAATGGGCCTTTCCTGCTGGCACTTCGATTCCAGCAAACGGCTTCCTGGTCGTGTTCGCCTCGGGGGAGAATCTGCTTGATCCTGAACTGGATGAAAACGGATTTCTGCACACGAACTTTCAGCTGAAGTCCGATGGCGAATACCTTGCACTAACGACGCCCAATGGAACCCCGCTCTTCGAGGCAAACTACCCGAGACAAGTGACAGACGTCAGCTACGGAGTCGCGGCCAGCGACATTGTTGGCGGCTTTGCGTACTTCATCGATCCGTCGCCCGGTTCGGCGAACTCTGCGCCGAAAAGTGGTTTCGTCGAAGACACTCAGTTCAGCGTCGACCGCGGATTTTTTGCCGAGCCGTTTCAGCTAGAGATCACGTCCAGCACCGCGAACTCGACCATCTGGTATACGTTGGACGGAAGTGTACCGACCGACACGAACGGATTCACGTATTCAGCGCCGATCACGATCGCTCGCACGACAAGTGTTCGCGCGATGGCGATGCATGAAGACCTTGTGCCAACGAATGTCGACACTCAAACGTATTTCTTTTTGGATGACGTTGTCGAACAAAGCGACACTCCTCCTGATGCCTTTCCGGCGACTTGGGGAAGGACGTTTACCGATTGGGGAATGGACCAAGATCCCGCCGATCTTGCAGCCATCGCCGGTGACGAAAGTTTGACTGTTCAGCAAGCACATAACGTAATTAAGGATTCACTGCTTGCACTGCCAACGATGTCGCTGGTTGGCTCGGTAGACGGTTTCTTTGGCTGCGAAAATGGAATCTACGCCAACACGGAAGGTCGTGGCGAACAATGGGAACGGCCGGTGTCCGTCGAGTACATCGATCCGTCAGGCAACGAATCCGATTTTCAGATCGATGCGGGAATTCGAATTCAAGGTTTCACTTCACGCAACCCGGCTCGAAATCCCAAGCACTCACTGCGACTGATTTTTCGTGATCGCTACGGAGATGCAAGGCTAAACTATCCGTTATTCGGTCCTAACGCGGCCGAGTCGTTCGATACGCTCGTGCTGCGTTCGAATTCTCAAGATGCGTGGGTGTACGCCACAGCCGACAACCGGCAGGCGCAGTTTATCCGCGATCAATGGGCACGCGAAACGTTGCTCGCCATGGGCCAGGTCCAACCGCACGGCAACTGGGTCCATCTGTACATCAACGGTCTCTATTGGGGACTTTACAATCCGACCGAACGCCCGGACGCAACCTTCAACGCCTCATACCTTGGTGGCGGCGCAGCAGACTACGACATCTTGAAGAACCACGAAGAGTTCATCGATGGTAATCGTGATGCTTACGATGAATTGCTCGCGGCGATTCAGAATAATCCTCGGCAGTTTTCCAGTGGGTATCGCGATCTTTCCGATCCGGCCGCCTATCAACGAATCTTGGGCAACAATCCTGACGGAACACGGAATCCCGACTATTCAGTTTTGGTCAATGTTTCCGGCCTGATCGACTACATCATTGTTGGCGCCTACGCCGCGGCGAATGATTGGCCGGGCAATTTCTATATGGGCCGCGACAGATCGGAGAATAGCACAGGTTTTCATTTCTTCATGTGGGACAATGAGCACGGCATGAAGCCCAGTGCCCGCGTGAATCGAACAGTGCCTCACAGTCGTGACGCTGATTCGCCGACAAAGTTTTATCACGCGCTTCGACAGAATGACGAGTTCCGCCTGCAGTTCGCTGATCATTTACATCGAGCGTTCTTCAATGGAGGCGTACTGTACGTTGATCCTGACGAACCCGATTGGAATCCCAGTAAGCCAGGCGCGAATATGCCGGCCGCTCGATGGATGGAGCTAACGGGGCAGATTGAGCAGGCCCTTATTGCGGAAGCAGCTCGATGGGGCGACGTGCGAGGAACTCAATATACGCCTCACGACCAATTTCAGGCGTTGCGCGATCGACTGCTCCGCACGTGGTTTCCCAGCCGTTCACAAACCGTGTTTGAGCAGTTCAAACGATTGGGCTTATACCCCGATCACGCTGCACCTGTCTTCAGCCAGCACGGCGGTCGAATTCGACACGGCGACCAGATTCTGATCGAAAACCCAAACAACGCAGGGCAGATCTTCTATTCGCTCGATGGCACCGATCCGCGTGTTCAAGGTCTCGCATACACGACGCCTGTTACGATATCGGGAAACGCAACCTTAAAGTCGAGAGTGTTTTTGGACGGAAAGTGGTCAGCGCTGAACGAAGCAAATTTCACGACAGCGGTTCCGGCCGATTCGTCGAATCTTAGAATCAGCGAAATCAACTATAATCCGTCGGCGCCAACAGAGCTGGAACAAGCGGCGGGATTCGACGACAACGACGAATTTGAGTTCATTGAATTCGTGAATGTTTCTAATGAAGCGATCGATTTGAGCAGCGTTACAATCCAACAGATTGATGTCGCAGGTGAATTGCAAGGAGTCTCTTTTGACTTCGCAGAGTCACCGATCTCAACGTTACCGCCAGGATCTACAGTGCTAGTCGTTGAAAACCAAGCGGCATTTGAAATGCGCTACGGCGCTGACATCTTCGTCGCCGGACAATGGCAAGGGAAGCTGAGCAACGCTGGCGAGACGCTAACCGTTTACACTGGTGAGTCGGTCGTTCAACAGTTCGCATATTCCGACGATTGGTATGTCGCAACGGATGGAAACGGCAAGACGCTGGAGCTCGTGACGCCAGCCGCGACTGATCTCGACCGATGGTCGGAAGCGTCCGCGTGGCGACCGAGCGTCGCAAATGGCGGTTCGCCCGGCACCGTCTTGTGGCAGATTCCTGGCGACGCGAACGGCGATGGGAAGTTCGACTCGGAAGATTTAGTGCTTGTGTTCACGGCCGGCGAATACGAAGACGGCATTGCAGGCAATTCAACATTTGAGGAAGGCGACTGGAACGGCGACGGCGATTTCACGTCGTCTGATCTTGTGTTCGCGTTCATGACTCAGCCGTACATCGGTGCGCTCAAACGCGGCGACAGTGCCAGCGCGCTCGGCATCTTGGTGTAGTAGAAATCGACTCCAACAGATTTCTAGTCGAACGATATCATCACTTGGCTCGGTATTCCCCGACGCGAGTTTCAACTTGTCGAGCCCGCGCAGCTTCATGCCATCAGCCTGCGGTGGTCGTGGCAGTCCGAAAAAGGATGTACCAGCTCGACCGTCAATCGTAGTTTCATCCCAATTTAGATTATTCTGAAAGGATCGCGGATCTCATCCGTACCTGCCGTTAGACAAGCCCAAACAGGGCCCAAATTCATGTAGAAAGGTACGGAAATGAGAATTCTTGGACAAGAAAGTTTGGAAAACCGCGAAATGATGTCGGCAACTCCTTGGGGGAGTTCACCTGTAAACCTGGCCGATGGGCACGGGAGCAATAGCAGCCAGGCTGAGGTCGCCAACCAGGTAGCCGAAAGCATGAACTCCAATCGAGGTCGCATTGTCGCGGTCAGCGAAGCCAGCACTTCCTCTCCTAACGCAAATTCCGTCGATGCGGTCTTTGCGAATCAAGGCGATACAGTACAAGGTGGTCTTTACGGGGAACGAACACTGGAACGTCGCGAAGCCGCGATCACGGGAATCATCTTGGACGATCACTTGCCGCCACAGGACTGGACGATGCCTTGGTAGGCAAACAACCATTCGAGCTCGCAGCAAACGTGTGGTACGGCCACTCATTTCAATGATGGCAAAAGATCGGTGACTTGATCGGCCGTCATCTCGCGTAACAACTCGGGCATGAGGGATTGCTGCTGAGCGACAAGCTGGAGGACTTTCCGCGGCGAAACGCGAAATAGCCTGTCCTCGGCATCGCGCAGCACGATCTCGGTTTCGGGCCGCCAGATCGCCTTCCGGCAGGAATAACGACTGATCGACGCTGCAACCGCTGTTTATCCGATGGAACTAGAAGCTGCACTGTATGCTTGCGGGTACTTATCAATCAGTGGGGCACTTTTTTGAAGTTTACGTGTAAGAATTCGCCCCGGAATGCAATAACCCGATAGTCATGCTTACTGCATGACGCATCATTTTGGCGAATTCGACGCCAATTGTATGCAGTAAACTAAACACTCATCTGGTTACAAGAATTGGGAAACACCCTTTGGCTGCTCATAATAGAGGCGACAATTCCCTGCAAATCCAGAACATGACGATGAAACCTTTGTTCGAAGATGCGAAAGCTGGAGATCGAAGTGCGTTTGAGCAGTTGCTCGACGCCTACGCCGATCGATTACGACGGTTTGTGGAATCGCGTTTACCCAGACATTTGCGATGCAGAATTGACGTTGATGATGTGCTTCAGGAGATTTCGCTTCGATCGTTCGGAGCGATCGAACGAGTCGAATGGCGTGGAGAGAACTCGCTGTTCTGTTGGTTGTGCGGGATTGCTGCCAACATCGTTTTGGAGTCCGAAAGAAAATTCCTACGGATCAGTGATAAACCGATTCAAGACGACGCGGACTCGACAGCTTCTCCCAGTCGGCAGATACGGCGAATCGAACGCTTTGAACGTTTGCAGACTTCGTTCGACGGATTAAACGATGACGAGAAAGCGGTCATTCGTTTAATTCGGATCGACGGACTGCCCTTAAAAGACGTAGCCAAGCAGATTGGTCGTACGGAGCAGGCAACCTATCAGTTGCTTTGGCGTACCATGAAAAAGATGAAACGCGACTTTGGCGACACGGCTAGCCTGAGGCTTCCTGATAAGCGGTTTTCAAACGCCCCAAACGATGAGTAAACAGTCCAACAACATTAAAACCGAAGACGTCGCGATCGAAGAAATCTTCGCACACTACGTCGACCGAATGATGGCTGGCGAGACTATCGATTTGGAACAAATCAAGGAACGCCATCCGGAAGTCGGTGACGAAATTGTCGAGGAACTTCGCCAGTTTTCTGAGATCGTTTCAGATGACGACACCAGACCCACCGTTCACTCGTTCGGTGATTGCGACATCGTTCGCGAAATTGGTCGTGGCGGCATGGGCGTCGTTTATGAAGCTTGGCAGACGACGTTGCAGCGACATGTCGCGGTCAAGATCTTGTCTTCCGTGACCCGAGCTGATCCGAAATCAGTCGCCAGATTCGTTCGCGAAGCTCAGGTCGCGGCGAAGCTGAATCATCCTAATATCGTTTCTGTTTATGGAATGGGCATGGAGGATCGCATTCCTTATTTCACGATGGAATGCATTGATGGAGTGAACTTGCGTTACATTGTTCGCCATTTGCGGCAACTCAATTGTCAGCCAGCGATCTGCTTTGATTCACTGTTGAACGCGGCCAACGCCTGTGGCGATGGGCAGACGGCAAAGCAAAATCCAAACCGGCCGTCTGCGATTTCGAAAACGGAATTCGGAAATTCCGAATTGACGCTGAAGTACTGCTTGGACGTCGCAGTAGCGTTCGCGCAGGTCGCGGACGGGTTGCAACACGCTCATGACAAACGCGTCGTCCATCGAGATATCAAGCCATCCAATTTGATTTTTCAGTTTCCAGACAACGAATCCACGTCAAACGAAGGTCGGTTGCGAATTCTTGATTTTGGACTGGCTCAAGGTGACGCAACGGAAACGTTGACGCTTAGCGGAGATATTGTTGGAACGCCTGCTTACATGAGCCCTGAGCAGGCAGAGAATCGACGCCAGGCGAAAGTCGATCACCGCACCGATATCTACAGCCTTGGTGCAACTCTCTATGAGCTTGTCACTTTGGAGCCACCGTTCGAAGGACGCAACCACCAGGATACGATTCGCAAGATCGCTCATGACGAACCGAAACTGCCAAGGAATATCAATTCTCGCATTCCTAAGGATCTCGAAACGATCATTTGCAAATGCATGAGAAAGACGGCGAGCGATCGGTATGGAACCGCCGAAGCGGTAGCGCAGGATTTGCGTCGATTTGTTCGTGGCGATCCGATTGAAGCCAGGCCTCCGTCGATGCTGGAAATATTTGGACGCCGCCTATGGCTGGCGCGATGGCGAGTCGCGTTTGCGATTCTGCTGTTGATACTTGTTGTCTCCACAATCTTTTTTTCGTGGAGCGCGCGCGAGGGCCGCCGAATTCAACAAGAAATTGCCTATCGCGAGCAAATTCGTATGGCGTTGAGGGAGTTGCGTATCGCGCAACTGGGAGGTCATGAATCGAGTCAATACGATATCGGAATCTACCCCTGGGGGTTTTCTTTATTTCCGTTTCAAGGTTCTGGGCGATCGATGGACTCACGCCCGCATCTTGAAAAACCGATCGAATCTGCTCGCAGCCGCCTAGTCGCAGCCACTGAAGCATTGCCCGATCGAGCCGACGCGTATTGGCAATTGGCGCGAGTTCGCTTCATGACAGGAG